>SLKB01000356.1 GCA_007134805.1 Paracoccaceae bacterium | reverse complement strand
GGCTCGAACGACGCGCCGCGCAGGCCACGCAAGCGGGGATCGCCCGGATCCGGGACACCATGCACAAGCGCCAGATACCGACGCGTCACCGAATGCGCCTCGAATTGCGCCGCAAGCCCATGATGCGCACGATCCGATTTGGCCACCACCAACAGCCCCGAGGTGTCCTTGTCGATCCGGTGCACGATGCCTGGCCGACGTTCGCCGCCGATGCCCGAAAGGCTGTCGCCGAAATGATGCAAGAGCGCGTTGACAAGCGTCTGGTCGGGCGATCCGGGCGCAGGGTGGACGACCATGCCGGCCGGCTTGTTGATCACGATCAGGTCTGTGTCTTCATGAACCACCTCAAGGGCGATGTCCTGCGGCTCCGTCGAAATGGGCGCGCCCCGCTCGATCAGCAAATCGAGGACATCCCCCGGCGCCACGCTGCCGCGTGGATCGTCCAGCACCTCGCCCCCGCGCGACACGGCACCTTCGACGATCATCCGCGCGAGTCGGGTACGTGAGAGCGCCGCCTCGGCTGGCACATCGCGCGCGAGTGCCTTATCAAGCCGCGCAGGCGGGTTAGGCCCGATCACGACCTGCAATGTAGAAAAAGGCGTCTCAGCCATGGCTCTGCCTCCGGACCCAACCCCTCCCGAACCGCCCAACCTGCGGTTTCTGCGCCGCCTTGTGGTCGTGCTGACCTCGGTGATGATCGGGGGGCTGATACTGCTACTAGGCCTTGTTGTCACGCAGATTACCCGCAGCACTGCCCCCTTTGCCCTGCCCGACCGCGTCGAGCTTCCCGAGGGCACCCGGGCCGAGGCTGTGACCCTCTCGAGCGACTGGGTGCTGGTGCTCAGCCGCGAGGGAGAGCTCCTGCTCTTTGACCGCGCAAGCGGCGCGCTGCGACAGACGATCGCCTTGCCCGTCGCTGGACCTGCTGAGCGCTAACCGCATTGCCCGCAGGCCGCGCCGGCGCTACTCTCTTGCGGAGTGAAGACAGCGAGGGAGTTCCGCATGCAGCGCACAGTCACCCGCAAGATCGGTGCGGCAGAGGTCAGCATTATCACCGATGGAGCGACCGAATTTTCTGCCGACATGTTTCCCGGCACCGAACGGTCGCATATCGACGAGGTTCTGAAATCCGCTGGGGGCGCGGCGCTCGAGACGAATTTTAACGCCCTCGTCATCCGCAGTGGCGGCAAGCTGATCCTGGCCGACGCCGGGCCACGCGATCTTTTTGGCGAGGCCTGCGGCCATCTGCACGAAGGCCTGGCAGAGCTGGGCCTGCGCCCGGACGATTTCGACATGCTGATCGCGACCCATCTGCACCCCGACCATATCGCGGGCATGATCACGCCAGAGGGGGCGCCAGTCTTTCCGAAGGCCACTTTGCACATCTCCGAGGCTGACCGCGCATTCTGGACCGAGGCGACCAACTTCGCTGGTGCCCTCTCGGGGATTGCCGATTGGGGCAAGCTGGCCGAAAGCGTGCTCGAAGCCTATTCCGACCGGCTGCACATTCTGCCGGAGGGCGGAGAGGTCGCGCCCGGCCTCACCACGATCGCGCTCGCCGGCCACACGCCGGGCCATGTCGGCTGGCGGCTCGACTCCGGCGGCCAGAGCCTTATCCATGTGGGCGATATCGTGCATGTGCCCGCGCTTCAGATCACTGACCCCGAAATCGGGATCAGTTTCGATATCGACATGGACGCTGCGCGCGAAACGCGCAAGGCGCTCCTCGACCAGATCGCGAGCGATGGGACGCTGTTCACGGGCGGGCATATGTTGAACCCCGCCTTCAACAAGCTGGAGCGACACGGAAAAGGCTACAGGTTGCACCCCGGCACCAGCTGACGCCCTGCTTTCAGGTGCCGCAATAGGTGACGATCTCAGGCGCGTCCTCGGGAGCGGGGCGTGCGAAATCAGCGGCATTCTCGGCTGGCTCGAACGGTCGGCGCACCCGTTCGAGCAGAGCGTGGAAAGGTGCCATGTCGTCCTTGAAGCTCGCCGCGTGCAGCGCCTCCTCGACAAGGTGATTGCGCGGGATGTAGATCGGATTCGCGGCCCTGATCTGGGCAATCGCATCGGTCGGATCCTCAATGCACCCCAAGTAGCGCGCCAGCCAAGGCCCGACCTTTTCCGGATTTTGGAAAAGTGCGCGCAAGGACTGTGGATTACCATCAATCGCCTCTGGCAAGGCGCGGAAAAAGCTGATGAAATCCACGCTTTCGCCAACCCAGATCTGATGCATCTCATCAATCACTGTGGCATCCGGGACACCCAGGCCCAGCTTCTTGGCGAAAACATCCAGCCACGCCTGGCGGTACCTCTCCTGTAGCCGACCGACCACATCGGTGGCCCGGCGAATGGCGCGCTTCTCATCGCTGTCGATGAGCGGCAGCAAAGCCTCGGCCAGCCGGGCGAGGTTCCAGATCACGATTGCAGGCTGATTGCCGTAACTGTAGCGCCCCAGTTGATCGACCGAACTGAATACGGTAGCCGGATCATAGCGGTCCATGAAGGCGCAAGGCCCGTAATCGATGGTCTCGCCCGAAATCGTCGTGTTGTCTGTGTTCATCACCCCATGCACGAAGCCAAGCCCCATCCATTGCGCCACAAGTTGCACCTGGCGCGCGCCCACCTGTTCCAGAAAGCGCAACGCCGCGTCGGGGGTTGCAGTGAGGTCGGGGTCATGGCGAGCGATCGCGTAGTCCAGCAGCAGGCGAAGCTTCGCGGTATCGCCCCGAGCCGCGAAGAATTGGAAGGTGCCGACCCGCAGATGGCTGGAGGCAATCCGTGCGAGCACTGCGCCCGGCTCGGGCCCGAACTGCCGCAGCACCTTGTCGCCTGTGGTACAGACGGCAAGCGCACGCGTCGTGGGCACGCCGAGCGCGTGCATCGCCTCCGAGATCAGGTATTCGCGCAGAACCGGACCCAGCACCGCACGCCCGTCGCCGCCGCGCGCAAAGGGCGTGCGCCCCGATCCTTTCAGATGCAGATCCCAGCGCGCCCCTTCAGGATCAATGATCTCGCCCAGCAGGAGCGCGCGCCCATCCCCCAACTGAGGTGAGAAACCGCCGAACTGATGTCCCGCATAGGCCTGCGCGAGTGGCCGCGCGCTGTCCGGGAGGGCATGTCCACTCAGAAGCCCCACACCGGACGCAGACCGGAGCGCCACCGGGTCCAGCCCCAGTGCCTCCGTCAGTGGCGCGTTCAGAAGGCAGAGTTGCGGGTTGGGCCATTCCTGACCCTGCCACGGCATGTAGAGACCCTGTAGATCCTGCGCATAGCTGTTGTCGAACGCGATTTCGAGCGTCATCGGCGGCCTCTGGCAGGTGCTGGTCCCACTGCCGTCGCGGCGGTGTGTCACGGCGGTGTGTCGTTGTATACCAAACCTAACGCTATCGCAGCCAAAATTCCAGCCCGGTTGTGTCAGAACTGTGACTCATCGCTCGAGGTCATCGAGCCAGGCGCCGTAGCCTTCGGCCTCCATTTCGTCGCGAGGGATGAACCGGAGCGCCGCAGAATTAATGCAATAGCGGAGCCCGCCCCTGTCCCGCGGCCCGTCGGGAAAAACATGACCCAGATGGCTGTCACCATGGCGCGAGCGGACTTCCGTGCGGCGCATGCCATGGCTGGTATCGTCATGCTCGATGATGTGATCTGCGACGAGAGGCCTGGTAAAGGACGGCCAGCCGCAGCCTGCGTCATATTTCTCAGACGAGGCGAAGAGCGGCTCGCCCGAAACGATATCGACATAGATGCCGGGGCGAAATTCGGAAGTGTACGCGCCTGTTCCCGGCCGTTCGGTGCCATTTTGCTGGGTGACGTGGTGTTGCTCCGGGGTCAGGGCCTCGATGACCTCGGCGCGACGTTCATAACGCGGCATTGCAGACCTCTTTCGTCAGATTGGTTCGTATGAAATCTAGCCGCGCGCCGGGCGCAGGCAAGCGCATGGCTTGTGGCTGGATTTCCGTAACGGGCTGGTGCATAAGGGCGCAAGAGCCCTTTTTCCGAAGTGGACGCAAGATGAAATTCCTGCTGCGCCTGTTGACATGGTGGAACACCTCAACCTTGAACACCGCCTTTTTCACATGGCGCCATGGTGTCAAGGTCGGGGAAGACACGCAAGGCAACATCTTCTACCGCTCGCGCGATGGAAAGAAACGCTGGGTCATCTATAACGGCGAATCCGAGGCGAGCCGCGTTTCGCCCGAATGGCATGGCTGGCTACACCATACCTGGGACGAGCCCCCGACCGACAAGCCGCTGCCACGTAAGTCATGGGAAAAAGAGCATCAGGAGAACCTGACAGGCACGATGCTGGCTTACGCGCCCAAAGGCTCGATCCGGCGCGAGAACCCGGAGCCCCGCAAGGATTACGAGGCCTGGAGCCCGGAATGACCCGAATACTGGCAACGGGCCGCCGGCCTCGCATCTGGGGGGCAGCGCTGATTGCACTGAGCCTCACTTCCGGGTCCGTCTTCGCGCAGCAGATCGAGGTCCCGAGCCCTTCCGAGCGGATCAGTTCGGGGACCGGGGCGATGTTGCGCGGCCTTGACAAGATGGCTGGCACCACGGTCGATCTGAGGCTTGGCGTGGGCGACAGCGCGGAAGTCGGGCCCCTCGTCGTGATGCTGGAAGATTGCCGCTACCCGGTCGACAACCCCGCCGGCGAGGCCTTTGCCTGGATCGACATATACGACTCGCGCCAGGATCGGATGATCTTTGCAGGCTGGATGATCGCATCGAGCCCGGCGCTCAATGCGCTTGATCACGCGCGCTTCGATCTTTGGGTGTTGAACTGCACGACGTCCTGAGCCTCGGGCAAAGGCAGCGCATGGATGTCCGCGACCACCCCCAGGGCTTGGGAAAGCTGTGCGCGATAAGCTGCGCGCGGCACTTCGATCGCGCCCAGACGTGCGAGATGGTCGGTCAGATATTGCGTGTCAAACAACACGAAACCGCAACGGCGCAGATGCGTGATCAGATAGGCCAATGCGATTTTTGACGCATCGGACCGGCGCGAGAACATGCTTTCCGCACAGAACGCCCCGCCTTGCGCAAGCCCGTAGACCCCGCCCACCAGATCATCCCCCTCCCAGACTTCGACGGAATGCGCGTACCCCATCTTGTGCAGGGCCACGAAGAGCCGCCGGATCTCGGCATTTATCCAGGTGGTCTTGCGTGCCGCACAGCCTGCGATGACCTGGTCGAACGCGCGGTCGAGCGTCAGTTCGAACGGCACCGCGCGGATCCGCCGCCGCAGGCTGCGGGCGAGGTGAAACCGATCGAGCGGCAAGATCCCGCGATGCACCGGATCGAACCAGTAGAGCTTCGGGTCATCGCGATCCTCGGCCATCGGGAAGACACCGAGCCGATACGCCTGCATCAGTATCTCGGGCGTCAGATCCAATTGCATCGCGCGCCCTGCCATCTCTCAGAATTCGGATGCACGCGCCTCATGCGCCATATGATCGAGCACGGCATTGACGAATTTCGCCTCGCGGCCCTCGGGGAAGAACGCCTGCGCAATCGAGAGAAACTCGGTGATGATTACGCGTGCCGGGGTTTGCGCCGCAAGCATCTCGGCGCCAGCCGCGCGAAAGAGCGCGCGCAGGGTCGGATCAATGCGCGAGATCGGCCATTTTGCCACGAGCGCACGGTCGGTCATCTGGTCGATCGCAGCCTGCCGATCCACGGCGGTCTCGATCAGGCGGCGGAAATACGGACGGTCCGCCTCGGCCGAGGTCTCGGTCTCGGTCGCGACGCCGATGCGATGGGTCTCGAACTCCTCTTCGATCCGGGCGATGCCGACATCCGAGGCTTCCATCTGAAACAATGCCTGCACTGCATAGAAGCGGGCAGCGCTGCGCTTGACGCGGCGGGCATCCATCACGGCGCGTCTTTTCTCGTCCGCCCGGGTCATGCCGACTTGTCCTTCCCGCTGCGCGCGATCTGGAATTCCTCAGCCTCGGGCTTGAACCCGACAGGGCGGCGCGCGCCACCCCAGCGCCGCGAAAGCGCGATCAGGTGCAGCGCTGCAGCCGCAGCGCCGCCGCCCTTGTCCTGACCGGATACTTTCGCACGCACGCGCGCCTGGGCATGTGTTTCGACAGTCAGGATCCCGTTGCCGATGCATGCGCCCTGCAGCCCCAGCAGCGTGAGCGCGCGCGAGCTGTCATTGCAGACCGTGTCGTAATGCGTGGTCTCACCCCGGATCACGCAGCCTAGCGCGACGAACCCGTCAAAATTCGAAAGCCTGAAAGCCTGGCCGATGGCTGTGGGCACTTCCAGCGCGCCAGGCACCTCGATCAGGTCGTGATCGCCACCCGCGGCCTCGATCTGCGCGCGCGCGCCATCGACGAGTTGATCGGCGATATCCTTGTAGTAAGGAGCAACCACGATCAGCAGCTTCGGTGATGTCTCGAACTGTGGCAGCGGCAAGATGTAGTGCGATACGGATCCGGCCATGTCAGGCGCCTCGCTTGCTGGGGATCTTGCAGGTTCCGGCGATCGAGAGCCCGTACCCCTCGAGCCCGACAACCTTGGGCATGGCGGAATTCGACAGCAAGATCAACTCGTGCAATCCCAGCGACGACAGGATCTGCGCGCCCAGACCATATTGACGCAGCGTCTGCGGCGAGGCGCCCTGCCCTTCACCGCTTGCCATCTTCATCTCGGTGTCGCGCAAGAGCACAACGACCCCCCGCCCCTTCTCGGCGATAAGCTCCATCGCGTCCGAGAACTCACCGGCGCGCACTTCGCCGCCGACACCTACCATGTCAAGGAGCGGATCGAACGCATGCATGCGCACCGGCACGGGCTCTGGCGTCGTGATATCGCCCTTGATGAGCACAACATGCTCGGCCCCTTGGGTGGTGTCGGCATAGATCCGCATCGTCCAGTGCCCCCCGAACGCCGAGGAGATCTGGCGCTCGCTCATGACGCGCACGAGATTGTCGTGCCGCCGTCGATACGCGATCAAATCCGAAATCGTGCCTATCTTGAGTCCGTGACGCTGCGCGAAGCTGACCAGATCAGGCAGGCGCGCCATGGTGCCGTCCTCGTTCATGATCTCACAGATCACGCCGGAGGCATTTAGCCCTGCAAGCCGCGCGATGTCGACTGCGGCCTCGGTATGGCCTGCACGCACCAGAACACCTCCGTCGCGCGCCCGCAGCGGGAACACATGTCCCGGTGTCGCAATATCCGCCGCGCCCTTGGCAGGGTCGATGGCCACGGCCACAGTACGCGCCCTGTCATGTGCCGAAATGCCGGTCGAGACCCCCTCACGCGCCTCGATCGAGACGGTGAAGGCCGTCTCGTGCCGCGACGAGTTGGAGGACGCCATGAGCGGCAGGCCGAGTTGGTCGATCCGCTCTCCGGGCAGTGTCAGGCAGATCAGCCCCTTGCCATGGGTGGCCATGAAATTGATCACCTCGGGCGTGGCCATCTGCGCGGGGATGACCAGATCGCCTTCATTCTCTCGATCCTCATGATCAACAAGAATGAACATGCGGCCAGCACGCGCCTCGTCGATGATCTCTTCGCTGCGCGAGATCGCGTTGCGCCAATCGGTCTCGACTTGCCCTGGCGTTTCGTAAGTCATCGGACAATCCTTTTCGCTTTCTCGCGCAGATAGCCCAAACTCCGCTATTGGAAAAGGGTCAAAGGCGGTGCGTCCTGCGCAGATCTGCGGTGCTGCAACGCGCGCCGCACTAAGGCGATGTTTGCAGGGTTTTGCCATGATTCCGCGGGTCCACATCAGACGTGAGGTCACGCGCATGAAAACTGTCCGCCAACTTGCCGAAGACATCGTTGTCCGTGAAGGCGGTTTCGTCAATGACCCCGATGATCCCGGCGGGGCCACGAATTTCGGGGTCACGATCCACACGCTGCGCCGTCTGCGCCCTGGCCAGACTGTCACCGAGGCCGATATCCGCGCACTGACCCGTGCGGAGGCGATCGAGATCTATCTGGAGCACTATTTCCGGCGCCCGCGCATCGCGCAACTACCCGAACCGCTATGGGCGACGGTCTTTGACATGTATGTGAATGCCGGCGCCAATGCGGTCCGGATCCTGCAGCGATTGCTCAACGAAATGGGGATGCAAGTCGGCGTTGATGGTGTGATCGGGCCGCAGACTGTAGGGGCGACCGAGCGCGCGCTTGCGATGGCGCCGGGGCATCTGGTCTGTGCTTACGGCATCGCCAGACGCGATTATTACTACGCGATCGGCGATCGTCGCCCGGCCAGCCGGAAGTTCGCGCGCCGCCGCGATGGCGGCAAGGGCGGCTGGATCGTCCGCGCCGAGGAGTTCATCAACCCCCGCTTCCATCTGAACGATGCTCAGCATCGCGAGCGTGTGGCGGGCTGGGCATGATCCGATCAGTGTTCAGCTTCCTGTTCGGGGGGGCGCGCGAGGCGCGCGTGCTCGGCCAGACTGTCACTTCAGTCGCAGAAGTGTTCCGCCCCAATGCCACCCGCGCGATGGAACTCGGCCATGACGCCTACAAGGCCGCTCATGCCAGCCACGCAGCCGAATTCCAGTTCGGACGTGGCGGATGGTTCGATTCGGCGGTCAACGGGCTCAACCGCCTGCCCCGCCCGCTTCTGGCGCTGGGCACCTTGGGGCTGTTCGGCTATGCAATGGCTGACCCTGACGGGTTTTCAGTGCGCATGTTCGCGCTTGGCGCAGTGCCCGAGCCGCTCTGGTGGCTTCTGGGCGCGGTCGTTGCCTTTTATTTCGGCGCACGGGAAGCCCATCATCTGCGCTGCACAAAAATGCCGAAATTGGAGCCGCGCAGCACAGCGTCATCACCGGCTCGGCTCTCCGCCCCACCCTCGGACCAGATAGCGAACGCGCCCCTGCCCGCAGATAAATACTCGGGCTCACGGAACTCTACGAACCCTGCACTTGCCGAATGGAAAAGCGCCCAGCATTGAATTGAAGGGGCGGGCCCGGCCCAGTTGCCGGACATGCCCGCCTTCATCCTTGGCGCAGGAAGTCTTCTTCTTCGGCGGTCACGTCGATACCGAGCGCCTCCAGCCCGTTTTCGAGGTTCTCAGCCAGATGCGGCATGCCCAGGAGGTAATCTGCCGTGGGCGTTGTCGCCTCGGCCTCGGCTGTGGCGACTGCTTCGTCATAATCTTCGGGCTCAAACGCCCCACGCCCCACCCATGCGATCGCCGTGAGGCTGGATTTCTCATCATCATTCAGCCCATCGATGAAGGCATGCACCTCGGCATCGCCGACCGAGCCCTCGCGGGCCAGGTAAACGATGTGAACCACCTTGCGCGGACTGATCGACAGCATGCTGCACCTCCTTCAACCCGGCATCAGTGTCGCGCAATCAACGCAGTGTTGCAATCCCAATCGGCTGGGCGATCACTTGCGCGCAAATATGCGGTAATAGGCCCAGTCGGGCAGCAAGTTTCCGCATCGAAAGACCAGCGAAAACAACCGCGGAAAAGCGCGCTGGAATGTGCTTGAGCGCATCAGGGTGAAGATCTCTTCGGCCGCCTGCGCGGGCTCCATGAGGAAAGGCATCGTGAAGTCGTTCTTTTCGGTCAGACGCGTACGGACGAAGCCCGGATTGGCAAGCTGCACATAAACGCCACTGCCGCGCAGATCGGCATGCATGGACTCGGCCAGATGCATCAGCCCCGCCTTGCTGGAACTGTAGCCGATCGAGCCCGGCAGGCCACGATATCCCGACAGCGAGCCCACGATGACTAGATGCCCCGCACCGCGCGCGACCATCGGGGGGACCACCTGCCCAAGCACACGCGCGGCCCCTGTGAGATTCACGTCAAACATCGCCTCGACCTGCGCGGCGTCCCATTCCTGCGCAGGTTGGGGCCAATAGAGGCCCGCGAGATAGACCATGCCATCCACGTCGCCCGCCTCTGCGGCCGCCGCCTCGACCGAGGCGCGGTCGGAGACATCGCAGGTCACGACCCGCGCGGGCCCCGGTAGGCTGCCCGCAAGCTCTTGCAGGCTCGCCTCCGTGCGTGCGCTGAGAACCAGCGTGCAGCCCGCCTTCGAGAGCCGCTGCGCGAGCGCCCTGCCCAACCCCTCCGAAGCCCCGACCAGCCAGTATGTCTTGCCCGAAAGTCTTCTCATGCGTCCACCCGGCGCATCGTGGCCACCAGTTCGGCGACCTTAATCCCGAATTTGCGGAACTGGCTGCGATTGATGATCGTCCGGTCATCGACCAGATACATCCAGTCAGTGACCTGCAGCGCATGGCCGCCTGCGCTCTCAGGCAAACGGATGGTGTAGTTCAACTGCACTGACGCGCCATCCTGCTGGCCTTCGCCAGTGCCGATGATATCGTCAGCCTCGGCGGTGATACGGCCGTCATTCCCAAGGGTCAGCCGCCATTCACGGTCCTGCTTCATGCCGCTGTCATAGGCGAAATGTTCTGCCAGGGTGCCACGTGTGCCCTCCCATCGTCCCTCCATGTCCGCAGTAAAGCGCGACGAGACGCGCCCCGTGGGCCCGTAGATCACCCCCTCGCAGCGCAGCGGGCCGGAGAGGTGCTGGCGAATATCAAGGCGCGGCTCCATCTGGGCGTAATCCGAAGGTTTCTGCGCACGAAAGCCAATCATGCGCTGCGCGAGCGCCA
Organism: Paracoccaceae bacterium; assembly: GCA_007134805.1. Lineage (GTDB taxonomy): Bacteria > Pseudomonadota > Alphaproteobacteria > Rhodobacterales > Rhodobacteraceae > Roseinatronobacter. The sequence goes on along the minus strand of SLKB01000356.1, from coordinate 742 downwards.
GCAGCACAAGCATCAGCGCCATGCCGGTCAGGATGGTCAGGGTCGTGCTCATGCTCAGCTCTCCTTCAAGGGGGTCAGCGCGAGAAGCGCGATTGCGGCGAGTTTCAGTATCGAGGGAACAGCGGCATATAGCAGAACCAGCGCGCTCAGTGCGGTGGCGCTGTTCTGGGTACCGGCCTCGAAACCGGCGAATTCCAGAGTCGGAAAGACAATCAAGGCCGAAAGCGCGAGCGTGGCCTTGGTGACAAAGGCCCAGAGCCCGAAGCCCTTGGCCGCGTCAGGCGATAATTCGGCCATGCGGCGCGAGAAAATCGCAGGCAGAAGCGTCAGATCTGCCCCGATCCCAGCACCCGAGACGATGCAGATCAGCGCGAAGGGCACCAGATCGCCGGGCCCGAGTGTCAGAACGAACACGAAGCTCAGCGCGGCGATCCCCATGCCTGCAAGAAGCGCGGTCTTCGCGCCCCAGCGCTTTGCGGCGCGTGCCCAGAGTGGCGCCGAGGCGGCGGCCGAGAGGAACAGGAGGATCAGAAGCGGCCCTTCCCACCCTTCGGCCTGCAGGACCGACTCGGCGTAGAACAGAAACAGAGTCGAAGTGATCGCGACAGGTGTCGCATTCACCAGCGCAATGACCAGAAGCCGGCGCGTGGTCGCATCAGCGAAAACCTCGCGCAGCGACAGGCCGCCAAGATCCGGCGGGCGCTGGAAGCGGGGCCATTCGTGGCGCATTGCAATCGCTGCC
>SLKB01000048.1 GCA_007134805.1 Paracoccaceae bacterium | reverse complement strand
CGATGTATACCGCAGGAGGTGGGAGCCAATGACGAACCTAGCCGAAATCGCGACGGACCGCAGGACATTCATGGGATTGCTCGCTGGCGGGGCGGCCATTGCCGCCGGTGCTGGCGCGGCCCAGGCGAGCAAGGTGCGCACCCGCGCGAAAGTCCTGATCCTTGGCGCAGGGGCCGGTGGTGCCGCGATTGCGAATCGTCTGTCCGAGCGGCTTGACGGCGCCGAGATCACAGTGCTCGACGGTCGCGCGCAGCATTGGTATCAGCCGGGCTTCACGCTGATCGCCGCAGGTCTGCGCGACGCGCGCTATGCGATTTCCTCGACCGAGAGATGGCTGCCCCGCGGGATCACCTTCGTCTCGGACTACGCCGCCGAAATCGACCCCGAGGCCAACCGCGTCACGACTGTCGGCGGGCAGCGGTTGGATTATGACTACCTGATCGTGGCCACGGGCCTCGCGCTCGATTGGGACGCGATCGAAGGATTTGATCTGAGCATGGTCGGTCCCGAAAACGGGATCTCGGCGCATTATGCCAGCCCCGAGATGGCCGAGAAAAGTTGGCACGCGCTCGACAAGTTCACCAATGAGGGGGGTGTTGGCATGTTCGGACGCCCCGCGACCGAGATGAAATGTGCCGGCGCTCCGGTCAAGATCTGCTTCCTCGCTGAAGATATTGCGACCACGAAGGGCAATCGCGACCGTTGCAGCTTCGTCTACAATGCGCAGGCGCAGAACCTCTTCGGCGTGCCCGTGATCCATCACCGCGTCCGCCAGATCATGGATGAACGCGACATCGCCTATCGCTATCAGCATGTGCTGAAGTCCATCGACCTCGGCGCCCGGACGGCAACCTACACGACGCCAGAGGGTGAGGTCACGGACAGGTGGGATTTCATCAATGTCGTGCCGCCGCAGCGCGCCCCCGAGGTGATCGTCAATTCGGGCCTTGCCTGGCGAGACCGCTGGATCGACCAGGGCTGGATCGAGGTCGACATGCATACCCTGCGCCATGCCCGCTATGCGAATGTCTTCGGAATCGGCGACATCAACGGGGTGCCGAAGGGCAAGACGGCTGCCTCGGTCAAGTTCCACATCCCTGTGGTCGAGGATCATCTGGTCTCGGAAATCGTCGGGCGTGAGGGCACGCGGAGCTATGACGGCTACACGTCCTGCCCGCTGATCACCCGGATCGGTCGCGCGATGCTCGTGGAGTTCGACTACAAGGATAACCTCACCCCGTCCTTCCCCGGCATCATCGCACCGCTCGAGGAGTTGTGGATCAGCTGGCTGATGAAGGAAGTCGCGCTCAAGGCCACCTATAACGCGATGCTGCGCGGGCGCGCCTGAGGCGGCGTGCCATTGGACAAGGGCCCTGACCGGGCAAGAAAAGGGAGAAATCCGCAATGGAAGAATTCAGCCTGATAACGATCCTCGCCGTGTTCGAAGAGATGTTCGGGCGCGGCCTGTTCTGGGCGATGGTGCTGGTCGCACTCGCGATCACGCTCGCCTGGATCTATGTTCTCGTGCGCGACCGTGAGATGTCGATGCGCAAGTTCCTGCTGGCGCAACTGTCGATGCCTTTGGGTGGCGTCGCCGCAGTCTGGTTCGTGATGCTGATGACGAACTCGGGCTTTGCCGATATTGGCGGGCCGATCGACTGGCTGGTGCTTTTGGGCGTGTTCGCCGCTGGGGCAGTCGGTTTCGCGATCCTCGTTTATGTCGTCCAGTCGCTGGTGCGCGGAAAACCGGCCGAGAGTTGAGGGCGACACGGCAAGCCATCACCCCGCGCCTTTCCGCAAGAGGCGCGGGGTTTTCATGTTTTCGGGCTTGGCAGGGCGCCGGCCCCGGCGTAGTGTCCTGCCCATGAGGACCTTGACCTGCCAGATTTGCTGCTGCATTTGCCGCTGAGTTTCCTGGCGGTTGGTCTTTTGACATTCTCTCCTGTCTGACTCCACCTTCCGCCGGGCTCCGCGCTGCGAGAGGACGCCATGGGTACGATCAGACTGCACAACACCCGCACGCGCAAGAAGGACGACTTCGTTCCCATTGATGAGCGGAAAGTGCGGATGTATGTCTGCGGGCCGACCGTCTATGATCGCGCACATCTGGGCAATGCGCGGCCCGTGGTGGTGTTCGATGTACTCTACCGGCTTTTGCGCCATGAATATGGCGCCGAGCATGTCACCTATGTGCGCAACTTCACCGATGTCGATGACAAGATCAACGCGCGCGCCCGCGAGATGCAGGCGACCGGCGACGCGCGCGATCTGAACACGATCATCCGTGCCCTGACCGATGAGACGATCGGCTGGTATCACGCCGATATGGACGCGCTTGGCGCCCTGCGGCCTGACCATGAGCCGCGCGCGACCGAATATATCGCTCAAATGATCAGCATGATCGAGCGTTTGGTCGCCAAGGACCACGCCTATGCCGCCGAGGGGCATGTCCTGTTCGATGTGCGCTCTTACCCCGCCTATGGGCGGCTCTCGGGGCGGTCGGTCGATGACATGATCGCGGGCGCGCGGGTCGAGGTCGCGCCCTACAAGCGCGACCCGATGGATTTCGTGCTCTGGAAACCCTCATCCGACGAAGAGCCCGGCTGGGACTCGCCCTGGGGAAGGGGGCGCCCGGGCTGGCATATCGAATGCTCGGCCATGGCGCATGACCTTCTGGGGCCCGCTTTCGATATCCACGGCGGCGGCATCGACCTGCAATTCCCGCATCATGAGAACGAGATTGCGCAATCCTGCTGCTCCCATCCCGAGGCCGGCTTCGCGACTGTCTGGATGCACAATGAGATGGTGCAGGTCGAGGGCAAGAAGATGTCCAAGTCTCTGGGCAATTTCTTCACGGTGCGGGATTTGCTGGATCAAGGCTGGCCGGGCGAGGTGATCCGGTTTGT
>SLKB01000071.1 GCA_007134805.1 Paracoccaceae bacterium | reverse complement strand
GTGATCATCATGTCCTGATCGCGGTCCGGGCGCAGCTTGACGGCGCGGCCGAGCCGTTTCGCGGCGATCGCGGCGATCACGCAGAAGAGGTTCATCTGCGTTTCCTTGCCGCCGAAGCCGCCGCCCATGCGCCGCACATTGACCACCACGGCATTGGACGGCACGCCCAGCGCATGTGCCACCATATGCTGCGCCTCGGACGGGTGCTGGGTCGAGGCGTAGAGCGTCACCTCGTCATCCTCGCCGGGGATGGCCATGGCGATCTGGCCTTCAAGATACATGTGATCTTGCCCGCCCACGCGCAGGCGCGCCTTGATGCGGTGGGGGGCGGCGTCGAGCGCGGGGGCGACCGCGCCGCGCTGAAGCATCAGGGGCGGTGTCACATCAGGCATGTCGGCGGCATCGGCGGCGTCGATATCGCAGGCTGCGGCAGCGGGCGCGTAGTCGATCCTGGCAAGCTCGCAGGCGCGGCGTGCGGCATCGCGCGTGCTCGCCACTACGGCAAAGACCGGCTGGCCGTGGAACTGCACCAGATCCGATGTCAGGATCGGCTCGTCATTGCGCCCGGTGGGCGAGATGTCATTGCGCCCGGGGATGTCGTCGAGCGTCAGCACGGCCTGCACCCCGGGCGCGCGCCGCACGGCCGAGAGATCGAGCGCCGTGATGCGGCCATGCGCGATGGTGGCCGTGCCGAGATAGGCGTGCAGGCAGCCTGCGGGCTCGGGGATGTCATCGGTATATTCGGCGCGCCCGGTGACGTGTTTTGTCGCGCTGTCATGGATCAGGCTGTCATGCGCCCCGCCCTGGATGCGATCGGTGTCCTTCATGTCACCTCCTCGAGGCTGACACTCTGCCCCTGCTGTTCGAGCCAGAAGCGTGCGAGCAGGTTTTGTGCGGCGCGCATGCGGTAGGCGGCGCTCGCGCGCATGTCGCTGATCGGGGTGAAATCCCGGGCGAGCGCCTCTGCCGCGGCGTTGAAGCTGCTCTTGGCCAGCGGCTGGCCGATCAGCGCGGCCTCGGCATGCGTGGCGCGTTTCGGTGTGGCGGCCATGCCGCCGAAGGCGAGGCGGGCCGCAGTGATCGTGCCGTCGGTGATATCGAGCGCGAAGCCCGCGGCGATGGCCGAGATATCCTCATCGCGGCGTTTCGAGATCTTGTAGGCCGCATGCAGGCTGCCCGGGCGGGGTCTGGGCAGGATGATGCCCTCGACGAACTCGCCCTCGCGCAGGTCCTGCTTGCCATATTCGAGGAAGAACGCCTCCAGCGGGATCTCGCGCCGCGTGCGCCCGCGCAGCACGAGACGTGCGCCCAGCGCGATGAAAGGCGGCGGGGTGTCGCCGATGGGCGAGCCATTGGCGATGTTGCCGCCCAATGTGCCCATGGTGCGGACCTGCCAGCCGGCAATCCGGTCCCAGTAGCGGGCAAGATGGGGAAAGCTGGCGATAAGCGGCGCGCGCGCATCCTCGTAGCTGACCATGGCGCCGAGATGCAGCGCGTCGTCGCGCGCCTCGATCCGGCGAAGCGCGTCGAGATGGCCGATGAAGACGCCGAGCGGAAGGTCGCGCAGGAATTTCGTGACCCACAGCCCCACATCGGTCGCGCCGGCGACGATGCGGGCGTCCGGGTGCTCATTCAGGATCTCGGCCAGATCCTCGACCGAGGCGGGCAGGATTGCCCGACTGCCGGCGCGCGCGACCGCGACCCGCGCGCCATCGGCCATCGCGTGCAGACGCGCGGTGACCTGCGCGCGTTCTTGGTGCAGCGGATCGGCTGCGGGCGCGCCATAGCGGCCCATCGTGGCGCCGGCGCGCAGGATCGGGCCATAGCCCGTGCAGCGGCACAGATTGCCTTGCAGCGCCAGTTCGATCTCGGCCGCGCCGGGGTGGGGCGCGCGCATCCAGAGCGCGTAAAGCGCCATGACAATGCCTGGCGTGCAGAAGCCGCATTGGCTGGCGTGGTGATCGACCATCGCCTGCTGGACCGGATGCAGCCCGCCATTTGCTCCGCGCAGATATTCGATCGTCACGACATGGCAGCCATCGCAGGAGGCCAGCGGACGGATGCAGGCATTGACCGGTGCATAGTCGAGCCCGCCGGGCGTGACGCGCCCGACCAGCACAGTGCAGGCACCGCAATCGCCCTCGGCGCAGCCTTCCTTGCTGCCGCGAAGCCCCTGATCGAGGCGCAGATGATCGAGCAGCATGTCGCCGGCCCCGACCTCGGACAGGTTGAGCTCGCGATCATTGAGCAGGAAGCGGATCTCGTTGCGGGTTTGCATGCACACTCCGGGCTTTGTCGCTGCCAAGACTAACATGCGAGAGCCTGCGCCAAAGTCACTTTCAACGGAAGCGGAAAAGCCCCGCGACAGTTTCAGGCTGATCCTGAAAATGCCGCTGAATTCATGGGCAGCACTGCGCGTGCGGGGCCGTCAGACCATCATGTCCTTGGTCGCGGTCAACCGGATATCGGGATAGTCGCGCCCGACGCGGTCGATATCCCATTGCAGGCGGGTCATGAAGACCGGGTCGCCATCGCTGTCGGTGGCCATGTGCGGCTTGTTCGCGGCCGCGAACGCCTCGACTGCGGCCTTGTCTCCTGCAACCCAGCGCGCAGAGGTGAACTGCGTGGGCTCGAATCGCACCGGCAGGCCGTATTCCAGCTCGATCCGGCTGGCGAGCACCTCGAACTGCAACTGCCCGACGACCCCGACGACGAAGCCCGAGCCGAATTGCGGCTTGAAGACCTTGGCAGCCCCTTCCTCGGCGAATTGCATCAGCGCCTTGTCGAGATGCTTGGCCTTCATCGGATCGCCCGCGCGGCAGGCCTGCAGCAGTTCCGGCGCGAAGCTGGGGATGCCGGTGAAGCGCAGCGCCTCGCCCTCGGTCAGCGCGTCACCGATGCGCAACTGCCC
>SLKB01000015.1 GCA_007134805.1 Paracoccaceae bacterium | reverse complement strand
GCGCAGATCGGCGCTGAGGGGATCGCGACGCTTGCCGATATCCATGACCGCACCGCTTTCTCATTGACGCCCGAGAGCCAGCCCTTTGCCGCAGAATGGGCCGAGAAGACTGGCGCGGACGGGCTGATCATCACTGGCGCGGATCTGGACGACAGCTGCGCGCGCATCGACGCCCTGCGCAAGGCGGGGATCACGCGGCCAGTGCTCATAGGCGGCAGCGTGAGCGCGCGCAATGTGGCACAGGCCCTCGGCGTCGCGCAGGGGGTGATCGTCAGCACCGCGCTGATGCGAAAGGACGCGGCCCCCAGCGACATGCTGCGCTGGGATCGCGAGACATGCCTGCGCTTCATGGATGCGGCGAGGGAGGGGACATGAGCGGGCGTGATTTCGCAGGCTATCGCGGGGCAGCCCCGGCGATGCGCTGGCCCGACAGGGCCGGGCTTGCGGTCTCGATCGTGGTCAATATCGAAGAAGGCGCTGAGTTGTCGCTCGGGGCAGGGGATTCGGAAAACGAATTCATCTACGAGGCCGTGGAGCGTGTCGAGGGCGCGCGCGATCTCTGCATGGAGAGCCATTTCGAATATGGCCCGCGCGCGGGCTGGCCCCGGATCCGCGCCGCCCTGCGCGACCGGGGCATCCCGGCTACGCTGAACGCCTGCGGCCGCGCGCTGGAAGCCACGCCCTGGATCGCCGCCGAAGCCGTGCGTGACGGGCATGAGGTCGCCGCGCATGGCTGGCGCTGGGAGCGCCATGTGCATATGGACGAGACGACCGAACGACAGGCCATCGCGCGCACGGTTTCGACGATTGCGCGGCTTGCGGGCGCGCCGCCGCTGGGATGGCACACGCGCTCGGCCACGTCGCTGCGGACGCGCGATCTGCTGATCGAGCAGGGCGGGTTTCTCTATGACAGCAACGCCTATAACGACGATCTGCCCTATGTGGTGCAGACAGGTGCCGGGCCGCATGTCGTGCTGCCGTATGCGTTCGATACCAATGACATGCGCTTCTACAACAATGGCGGGTTCGTCTTTGCCGAAGATTTCGCGCGCTATTGCACGGCCGCCTTCGACCGGTTGCTGGCCGAAAGCGCGCAGACGCCGCGCATGCTCTCGATCGGGCTGCATACCCGCATCATCGGCAGGCCCGCGCGGATCGGCGGGCTGGAACAGTTTCTGGACCATGCCTGCGCGCAGCCCGGTGTCTGGTTCGCCACGCGCGCCCAGATTGCGCATGCCTGGCGCAGCGCGCGCGGCCTGCCGCACTGGCAACCCCGCCCGATGCAGGAGGGCTTTGCCCAATGACCCGCGATATGATCGGATATGGCGGGTCATGGCCCGATATCACCTGGCCCAACGGCGCGCGGCTCGCGGTCTCGGTGGTGGTGAATTTCGAGGAAGGCGCCGAACAGCAGGTCGGCGACGGTGATCCGATCACGGAGCGGATCGGCGAAGTGATCTCGGTCGTGCCGGCGGGCAGGGCCGATCCCGGCCAGGCGCAGATCTTTGCCTATGGCACCCGTGCGGGCGCCTGGCGCGTGGCCGACGCGCTGCGCCGTTACCAGATGCCGGTGACGTTCTTTGCCTGCGGGCGCGCAGCCGAACGCGCGGCCCCGGTGCTGGCGATGCTGGCGCAGGGCGGGCATGAGGTTGCCAATCACGGCTGGCTCTGGCGTCCCCATGCCGATTTCGGGCAGCCCGAGGCCGAGGCCGCGGCGCTGGACCGCGCGAGCGCGGCGATCGAGGCCGCGACCGGCCAGCGGCCACGGGGCTTTTTCTGCAGAGGCGCCGAAAGCCCCTGGACCCGCCGGCTCCTGGCCGAGCGCGGCTATCTCTACACCTCGAACGGGTTCGATGATGACCTGCCCTATCATGATCCCTCGGGGCTGGTGGTGGTGCCCTATGCGCTCGATTCAAATGACATGAAGTTCTTCCATCCCAATGGTTTCGTCGGTGCAGGCGAAATGGTCGAGTATGTGCGCACGGCGCTCGATGTGCTGCAGGCCGAGGCGCAGCGCGGGCTGCCGCGGGTCATGAATATCGGGTTTCATCTGCGCATCATCGGCCGTCCCGGCCGCTTCGCCGCGTTCGAGCAGATCCTCGGTCTGCTCGCGGGCCACCGCGCCGATCTGTGGATCGCGACCCGCGAGGAGATCGCCCGCGCCTTCGCCGAGGCCTGCCCATGGAGGTGACGCGCGCCGCACCAGATGCTGGCGAGGCAGGCATGAGCGCCTCGCTGGTGACGGGCGATCACATCCTGACCGGCTTCGCCCCGGACGGAACCCCGATCCTGCACGCCGACGCGGCTCTCCTCGTCACTGACGGCACGGTTGCTGCGCTGGGCCCGGCGCGCGCGATGCGCAGGGCCCACCCGGATCTGCCGGAACGGGGCGGGAAGGGGCGCGTCGTGATCCCGGGGCTGATCAATGCCCATCATCATGTCGGGCTTACACCGTTTCAGATGGGCGCGCGGGACCAGCCGCTGGAATTATGGTTCCCCGAGCGATTGCGGATGCGCGATGTCGACCCACGGCTCGACACGCTCTATTCCGGCTTCGAGATGGTGGCCTCCGGGGTGACCTGCGTGCAGCATCTGCATAGCCGCGCCGCAGGGGATCTGGACACGGTCCTCGGCACTGCCGAGGCCATTATCGGAGCCTATGAGACGCTCGGCATGCGCGCGTCCTATTCCTTCGCGCTGCGCGATCAGAACCGGATGATCTACGCAGCCGATGAGCTGTTCATCGAGCGCCTGCCCCCGCAGCTGCGCGCACCTGTCGCCAGCTATCTGAGCGCGTTTGCGCTGCCGCTCGAAGATCAGATCGCCGTCTTTCGCCATCTCCGGGATCGCTGGCCGGGCACAGGGCGCATTGCCATCCAGATCGCGCCGTCCAATCTGCACTGGCTCTCGGATGC
>SLKB01000339.1 GCA_007134805.1 Paracoccaceae bacterium | reverse complement strand
GCCCGGGTTTCCAGTGATTTCTCGTCGATCTCGATGTGGATCTTGCGCCAGACCCTGCGTTTGGCGCCGCCGTGCTTGCGGGCGTTCCACTCGCGCTCACCCTCGACCTTGATCCCGGTGCTGTCGACCAGCAGGTGCAGCGGACCGTCCGAGCCGCGGTAGGGGATGTTGACCTTCAAGGTCTTCTGATGCCGCGACAGCGTGCTGAAGTCCGGCACATCCCAGTCCAGGCCCATCAGGCGCAACAGGCTCTCGACGAACCCTGTGGTCTGGCAGATCGCCATCCCGAACAGCACCTTCATCGTCAGACAGGTCTGGATGGCGGCGTCGCTGTAGTCGGGCTGCCGCCCGCGCTTGCCGGTCCAATCGCGTCGTTTCCAGCGTTCGCTTGATCTCATCGGCAACCTGTTCGTCCGAGATCGTTCGAGGGCGGCCCGAACGATACTCGTCAGCAAGGCATTCGATGCCGTGCTCGGCAAACCGCCGTCGGCACTTGTCGACAATATGCTCGAAATGGCCGCGTGAGTTCTACGGCTGCGCCCGCTAAAACGGGGAGGATTGCCAGGCCACCATCTTGTCGCGGCCGAACCCGTTGATCAGACGTTCCCTAAAGATCAGTTCGGCCTGCAGAAACGGAACACAAAGGATGTGAACCAACGGATCGATTGTCATCATGGTGGTCAGATTTATAATCGGCTCCATGAAGCGCGTGGCCTTGCTCATACTCACTGTGCTTGCGACAATTGCCAGTGTTGCTGTCATTGTTGCGGTCATTGGCGCGTTTGCCGATCCGACCAGCAGCCTTCTTGCTGTTCTTGGGTCAATGGTATGGGCGACGTTGGGTCCGTTCCTGATGCTGGCCACACTGGTGGCGTCCCTCATCGGCATCGCCTTGCTCTTGAACGGAATGCGACGCCTTGGCGGGCTGGTTCTCGTGCTCTCTACGGTCGGCATGATCGGTGCGGGTTTCATCCTCACGCGAATTGGACTTGTGGCCCTTGCGGCCGGAGGCGAAATCAACCCACGCGCGTCCTTCATGCTCGCGGCGATGCAAGAGCCTGCGCCCGACATTGTCGAGACTGTTCAGATCGTCGAGGGAACGGCACTGCGCTCAGCCATTTATCTGCCTCCCTCGATATCGATTCCCGCTCCGGTAATCGTCTACATCCACGGTGGCGGCTTCAAGATAGGCACGAAGACAGAGACCGCCGCAGATCTTCGATGGTTCGCCGACAGAGGGTTTCTGGTCATAAGTGTCGAGTATCGCTTGTTCGGACCGGGTAATCCGACATGGGATAAGGCGCCGGAAGATGTGACATGCGCGCTCGCCTGGGCCTTCGAGAGTGCGCCGCGGTTCGGAGGCGATCCAATGCGTCTTGCACTGCTTGGCGACTCGGCTGGCGGGAATCTCGCAATCAACCAGGGGTTCGCAGCAGCTTCGGGCGGGGTGACGTCGCCCTGCGGGCAGGACATACCGGCGCCAATGGCTATTGCGGTTCAATATCCTGCCGTCGACCCCATGAGCATCTATGAGGATGGATTCCCGATACCAGGCTTCGAGCCTCGCATGCTTATCGAAGGCTATATCGGGGGCAGTCCCGGTCAGTATCCCGAGCGCGTGGCAGCAATCTCATCTGCCTCGTTCCTGACCCGGGAAGCTCCACCCACTCTCATCATCCTGCCTGAAAAGGACAGTCTGGTCGTCGCTTCCGGTACGCTGGCCTTTGTTCGTGAGGCCGAAGCCGCAGGGGTCGACATCGAGTTGGTGCGGGTTCCCTTCGCAAACCACGTTTTCAATCAGATTGCCGCCAATTCGCTCGGAAACCAAATTGGTCGCACGATTCGCTTGCGGTTTCTCGAGCAGCATGTTCGTTGACTTTTCGCCGCGCAATCTCTCTGACAACGGGCGTCGCCAAGGTTCCCCTCTTGTCTTCACCGAGACACAGAAGACTGGTTTCTCTCGCCAGAGCGCATGCAAGGCAACGAAAATAACTGAAGGTAGTGTGTCTCGGAATGCTGACCCCTTTGCTTGGTTCACTTTGCCGGAGAGCCAAGAATCACGACCTGGTGTCGCTGTTGCGCTCGAGGATAATTTCGCGCGAGGCAGAGGAGAATTCACGGCTCCAGACGACCCAGGAAGTCACTGCGACACCGACAAGCAAAACCAAAGCCCCGCCGAGCCATGCAAGCGCGCAAAGCGCAAAATACATCGACCGCAAGCCCGCATTGAAGTTCATGGCAGCGCGGCCATTCAGCTTTCCGGCCTTCATGGCCAGAGGCATGGCCTGTGGATTTTCAGGATCATTGGGCACCGCGCCCATCACAATCGAACAGTAGCCAAACACGCGATTGGCCCAGACAAATTTCAGGAATGCGTTGCCCAGCATGAACAGCGCCAGAAACAGTTTGTTCTGAAGCACTGCGCTGCTGTTCTCCATATTGGTCAGCCGTGTCGCGAGGCCGCCCAACAGCTCCACGTTGCCGATCAACGCCAGCAGCCCCCCCATGGCCAGGAGACAGGTGGATGCAAAAAAAGAGGTGCTCTGCCTGAGGCTCATCATGGTCTGCGCATCAAAAATTCGCGGCTGGCGCGTGACCATCACCTCCATCCACTGCAACCGGTAGTCCGACATCAAGACCGTCACCGAAGGCCGCGCTGCGGTAGGATGCCCAATTCGCCATCCAAGCCATAACCAAGCAGTGAGAAACACAGTCACCGCCAGGGCATCAAGCCAGTTCAGACCGTTTGTATCGTAAATCAAACTCATGGTCTTTCTTATGCTGAGTCGACCCAGCTGATCTATACCTTGATGGGCATTGTTGCAGAAACCAAACCACTGAGGATCAAAATCGTGGATCTATGCGGTTAGAGCGCATCGCAACTGATCGGATTCTGGATTCCCAGAGCGAACTTTCTG
>SLKB01000289.1 GCA_007134805.1 Paracoccaceae bacterium | reverse complement strand
GCGGCGAGTTCGATCACATCGGCCATGGTCGAGGTGCCATGCGCGTTGATATAGTCGATCTGACCCGGCGTGATGCCGGCACGCTGGACCGCCGCCTGCATCGAGCGCAACGCGCCATCGCCATCCTCGGCAGGGGCGGTGATGTGATAGGCATCGCCCGACATGCCGTAGCCCAGCACCTCGGCATAGATCTTCGCGCCGCGCGCCTGCGCGTGCTCGAATTCCTCGAGCACGACGACCCCTGCCCCCTCGCCCATCACGAACCCGTCGCGGTCGGCATCATACGGGCGCGAGGCGGCCTGCGGGTCATTGCCCCGCTTGGTCGACAGCGCCTTGCAGGCATTGAACCCGGCAATCCCGATCTCCGAGATCGGGCTTTCCGCACCGCCTGCGACCATCACATCCGCATCCCCCCACTGGATCAGGCGCGCCGCATCGCCGATGGCATGCGCGCCCGTGGAACAGGCCGTCACCACAGCATGGTTCGGCCCCTTGAACCCGTAGCGGATGCTCACCTGCCCCGAGACGAGATTGATCAGCGCCGAAGGGATGAAAAAGGGCGAGACACGGCGCGGCCCGCGTTCCTTGAGCAGCACCGCCGTGTCGGCAATCGCCGAGAGCCCGCCGATCCCCGAGCCGATCATGATGCCGGTGCGCGCGCGCGATGCCTCATCCTTGGGCATCCAGCCGGAATCGCGCACCGCCTGGTCAGCGGCGGCCACGCCGTAGAGGATGAATTCATCGACCTTGCGGGCCTCTTTGGGCTCCATCCAGTCATCGGGGTTGAAGCTGCCCGCGCTGCCATTCCCGCGCGGCACTTCGCAGGCATAGGTCGTGGCCAGACGGCTCGCATCAAAACGTGTGATGGGTCCCGCGCCGGACTTTCCGTCCAGAAGGCGCGTCCAGGTTTCCTCGACCCCGCAGGCCAGGGGCGTCACCATGCCCAGCCCGGTGACCACAACTCTGCGCATGCGTCTCTCCTCAGTCACCTTTCACCGATTGTCTGATACCGGGAAAGAGCTTGCAGGGGAAGTGGAGTTGACCGGCCCTCAGCGCCCCCTCGCCGAAACGTCATGGTCCCGCAGGGCGCGCGCAAGCCCCTTGACAGCCCGGCCCGCGGACCGCATCTGCTGACAGCCCCGCGCGTGGCGACTCGAAAGGCAGCGAGATGGACGATCTGGATCCGGTTCTGGCCCATATCGAGGCACAACGCGACCGCCACCTTGACCGGCTTCTGGATTATCTGCGCCATCCCAGCATCAGCGCCCATGATATCGGCATACGCGAGGTGGCGGGGCTGCTGTTCGAGATGCTGCGCGACATGGGGCTTGCGGCCGAGACGATCGAGACCGCGGGGCACCCGATGGTGCTGGGGCGCCGCGCGGATGCGCCGGGCGCGCCCACAGTGTTGCTTTACGGGCATTACGATGTCCAGCCGCCCGATCCGCTTGACGCCTGGATCAGCCCCCCCTTCGAGCCCACATTGCGCGACGGGCGGATCTTCGCGCGCGGCGCGGGCGACAACAAGGGCCAGCATTTCGCACAGCTTCTCGCGATCGAGTCGCATCTGGCGGTGCATGGCCGGCTGCCTTGCAACGTGATCGTGCTGCTCGAGGGCGAGGAAGAGATCGGCAGCCCCCGGATCGCCGCGTTCGTCCGCGATCATGCCGACCGGCTGCGCGCCGATCTGGTGATCACCGCCGACGGCCCGCTGCACCCTTCGGGACGGCCGATCGTCACCTTCGGGGTGCGCGGCATGGTGGGCTTCGATCTGGTGGTGCGCACGGGCACGCGCGATGCGCATTCGGGCAATCACGGCGGCACCATGCCCAATGCGCTCTGGACGCTGGTGCATCTGCTGGCCACGATGAAGACGCCCGAGGGGCGGATCACCATCGACGGGCTGCACGACCCGATCGTGCCGCCCGGCAATGCCGAACGCGCGGCAGCGGACGCCCTGCCCGTCGATATCCCCGCCTATCTCGCCGAGATGGGGCTCGCGCGGCTCGATGCGCCGACTGAGCGGCCCTTCCATGACCGGCTGATGTTCCATCCGACCCTGACGATCAACGGGCTGCATGGCGGCTATGACGGGCCAGGATCAAAAACCGTGCTGCCCTGCGCGGCGCTGGCGAAATGCGACATCCGGCTTGTGCCCGACATGACCCCCGATCAGGCGCTCGACTGCGTGCGCGCACATGTCGCCCGCCACGCCCCCGAGGTCGAGGTGATCGCGCGCGGCGGCATGCTGCCCTCACGCACCCCGATCGGCTCGCGCTTCACCCCTGCGATCATTGATGCCGTGCGCACCGCGCGCGGCATTGAGCCGTATCTCTACCCTTCTGCCGGGGGCAGCCTGCCCGATTACGTCTTCACCCGCACGCTCGGCCTGCCAGCATTCTCGATCCCGTACGCCAATGCCGACGAGGCCAATCACGCCCCGAACGAAAACCTCGAGATCGCGCTCTTCCATGCCGGCATCCGCACGGGCGCAGCCCTTCTCCATCGGCTGGGCCGCATGCGCGCGCCGGGCGACGCCGCCGCGCCCAGCGCCTGAGAGGTCCCGCGCTGGCAGAACGGCCGCAGGGCCGCAACGGCTCGGGCCCAGGCGCTGCGGTCCCGCCCCGACCCGCGCGATGGCCCGCGCGATGGCCGTCAGGGCATCAGGCAGACGCGCGACAGCCTTCGGGACAGAGTCTTCGGGCCAGGCGCATCGGGTCGACAGTGCTCAGATCGTCTGTTCCGCCTCGGGCAAGAGATGACAGGCGCATCCGAATCCATGCCCGCAGCCGAAATCACTCTCGAACGGGTTGCACTGGGCAACGCCCTCGGGGAGCATCGCGGTCTCGGGATAGGCCTGCGCGAGTGCTGCCATGGCGTAGGCCGAAACGCTGATCGCCGCCAGCCCGATGACAGGCACCAGCATCTGC
>SLKB01000011.1 GCA_007134805.1 Paracoccaceae bacterium | reverse complement strand
GTGATGTGCGAAGGCCGCCTGACAGGGTTCTTGCCCGGAGGCACAGCCACGCAAGAGCAGATCATGGCGCTCGCGACCCGAAGCGCCCCACTCTCCGGCCCCCTCCCTCAACAGGAGCCAGCATGACCGAGGTCGCACGCCCCGCGCAGGGAAACCCCGAGCGTATCAGTTTCTTTGCGACCGCGACCGCGCAGCGATTGTTGGCCTTTGCCAGCCTTGTAGTGATGCTGATCGTCTTTTCCCTGCTCTCGCCAAATTTCATGCAGACATCGAATATGATCGCGATCCTGCAGGCGGCCAGCATCAACGGGGTTCTCGCCATTGCGGTAACGCTGATCATCATCACCGGCGGGATTGACCTCTCGGTAGGCACGATGATGACATTTTGCGCTGTCGTCTGTGCGATCGTGCTGACCAATCTGGGCATGCCACTTTGGGTCGGGGTGGTGGCGGCGCTGGCGACAGGGGCTGCGGCAGGCTTCGTGTCGGGGACATTCGTCGCGCGGATGATGATCCCGCCTTTTATCGCCACGCTGGGCATGATGATGATCCTCCGCGGCCTCTCGCTGATCCTGACCGAGGCACGGCCCATCTACTTCAACAATACGCCCGGGTTTGACCAGATTTCGCGCGGCTCGCTCGTGGGTCAGGTCTTTCCTGCGCTGCCTGTGCCCAATGGCGTGCTCATTCTCTTCGGTGTGGCACTGGCTGCCTCGTTCATCCT
Organism: Paracoccaceae bacterium; assembly: GCA_007134805.1. Taxonomy (GTDB): domain Bacteria; phylum Pseudomonadota; class Alphaproteobacteria; order Rhodobacterales; family Rhodobacteraceae; genus Roseinatronobacter. The sequence goes on along the minus strand of SLKB01000011.1, from coordinate 2,222 downwards.
GAACCGCACGGTGATGGGGCGCTACACCTATGCACTGGGGTCGAACGAGGAAGCGATGCGTCTCTCGGGTGTGAATACCGCCGCGTGGAAAACCGCGATTTACACGCTGGCGGGCGTGATCGTCGGGATTGCGGGGCTTCTGATCGCGTCTCGGCTGAATTCCGCCCAGCCCGCGCTTGGCATGGGCTATGAACTGGAGGCGATTGCCGCCGTCGTGATCGGTGGAACATCGCTGTCAGGTGGGCGCGGCACGATCCTTGGCAGCCTGATCGGCGCGTTGATCATCGCTGTCCTGGCCAACGGTCTGCGCGTCCTCTCGGTCGCGCAGGAATGGCAGATCGTCGCCATGGGGCTGATCATTATTGCTGCAGTCTATGCCGACCAGCTTCGTCGGCGCAAAACAGGATGACGTCTACAACCGGCAGCAGGCCGGGAAACCTGATCGAGCAGATCAACACATGGGAGGAGACCCAAAATGATGTATAGACGTTCCCTGATCGCCACGGCCTTTGCCTTGGCCATGGCAGGCGGCGCCGCCCCTGCTTTCGCGCAGGACGTGACAATTCCGCTGGTATCCAAAGGCTTCCAGCACCAGTTCTGGCAAGCCGTGCGCACAGGCGCGGAACAGGCCGGGACCGAATTCGGCGTACGGATCGAATTTGTCGGGCCAGACAATGAAAGCCAGGTTGATCGCCAGATTGACATGCTGTCGGCGGCGCTGGCCAATAACCCGCCTGCGATCGGCTTTGCGGCGCTCGACAGTCAGGCCGCGATTCCGCTGCTGCGTCAGGCGCAAGAGCGCGGCATTCACGTTGTGGCCTTTGACTCGGGAGTGGACAGCGACATCCCTGTGTCTACGGCCACCACGAACAATGTCGCGGCCGCGGCACTTGCGGCAGACAAGATGGCAGAGCTGCTGGGCGGGTCCGGCACTGTCGCCGTTGTCGCGCATGATCAGGTTTCGGCAACCGGGGTTGATCGGCGCGATGGTTTCGTGAACCGTCTGGCCGAAACCCATCCCGACATTCAGGTGGTAACGATCCAGTATGGCGGCGGCGATCATCTGACCTCGACCGAGATCACGAAAGCGATCCTGACGGCCAATCCCGAGCTGGGCGGCATGTTCGGCACGAATGAAGGCTCGGCCATCGGGATTGTAAACGGTGTGCGCGAAAGCGGGCGCGAGGGGTTGGTCGTGATCGGCTATGACAGTGGCTCGGCCCAGCAGGATGCGATCCGCGACGGGCTGATGGCCGGTGCGATCACCCAGAACCCGGTCGGCATCGGCTTTGAAACCGTGCGCGCCGCACTGGCTGCGATCAATGGCGAAGAATTGCCCGAGATCATCGATACCGGCTTCTTCTGGTACGATGCGACGAATATGGATGAGGACCATATCCGCGCTGTCCTGTATGATTGATCCTGCGTGAAACGCAAACCGGGGGCGACATGCGCCCCCGGCCCCCGCGAATGAGGCACGGCCCGATAGACTGGCCCAAGATACAGGAACTCCAATGAAATTGTTGCGTTACGGCGCTCCAGGGCAAGAGCGCCCAGGTCTGCTTGACTCCGCCGGTCGCGTTCGTGACCTCTCGGCTCATATCCCTGACCTGTCGGGGCAAGCGCTCTTGCCCGAAACGCTTGCCGGGCTGGCCACGCTTGACCCCGACAGACTTCCTCTGGTCGCAGGGGTGCCGCAGAACGACCTGCGGCTTGGACCTTGTGTGGGACAGGTTGGCAAGTTCATCTGCATCGGGCTGAATTATGCTGATCATGCCGCAGAATCAGGCATGGCGATCCCGCCTGAGCCTGTCATCTTCAACAAATGGACATCCGCCATCATCGGGCCGGATGATGATGTGCAAATCCCGCACGGCTCTGCCAAGACGGATTGGGAAGTGGAACTCGGGATCATTATCGGCAAGCCGGGCCGCCATATCAGTGAGCATGACGCCCTGTCGCATGTCGCCGGCTATTGTGTGATCAATGACGTTTCCGAGCGCGAGTTCCAGCTGGAGCGTGCCGGCACATGGGACAAGGGCAAGGGCTGCGACACCTTCGGCCCGCTTGGGCCGTGGCTGGTCACGCCAGACGAGATTGCCGATATTGATTCGCTGCATATGTGGCTGGAGGTGGATGGCCACCGCTATCAGGACGGCAATACTGCGACGATGGTCTACAAGGTGCCGCATCTGATTTCCTATTGCTCGCAGTTCATGTCC
>SLKB01000156.1 GCA_007134805.1 Paracoccaceae bacterium | reverse complement strand
GGCGCGCCCTTCTCGATGAGCGCCGCGTGCGTCTTTTCCATCGCGGCCACGAAATCGCGCCCCTGCGCGGTTTCGGCCCAATCGGCGGTGAAGACGCCCGGCGCGCCGTCAAGTGCTGCCACTTCCAGCCCCGAATCATCTGCGAGCGCAGGCAGCCCGGTGGCGCGGGCGGCGGCGTGGGCCTTGATGCGGGCATTGCCGAGGAAGGTTGTCTCGGTCTCCGCGGGCTCGGGCAGGCCGTGCTCGGCGGCCGAGTTGACCGTGATCCCGCGCGGGCCGAGGATCTGGCGGAATTCCTCCAGCTTGCCCGCGTTATGCGTGGCGATGAGCAGCCGCTGCCCGGTGAAACGCCTCATGCCACGGCGGCTTTCTGCGCGGCAATCAGCTGCGCCACACCGCCTTGCGCGAGATCCAGCAGCGTGCTCATCTGGTCGCGCGTGAAGCTGGCGCCCTCGGCGCTCATCTGCACTTCGACCAACCGTTCGGCCCCAAGCAGGATGAAATTGCCATCCACCCCGGCCTTGCTGTCCTCGGCATAATCGAGATCGAGCACGGGCTGGCCGGCATAGATCCCGCAGGACACGGCTGCCAGATGGTCGAGTATCGGGTCCGAGGCGATGTCACCGGCCTTGCGCAGCTTGTCCACGGCGAGCCGCAGCGCCACCCAGGCGCCAGTAATTGCGGCGCAGCGCGTGCCGCCATCGGCCTGGATCACATCGCAATCCAGTGTTATCTGCCGCTCGCCCAGTCCAGAGCGGTCGATACAGGCCCGCAAGCTGCGCCCGATCAGACGCTGGATCTCGACTGTGCGGCCCTGCTGGCGCCCCTGTGTGGCCTCGCGCCGCGTGCGGGTGTTGGTTGCGCGGGGCAGCATGCCGTATTCGGCCGTCACCCAGCCGAGCCCGGTATTGCGCAGAAAGGGCGGGGTACGCTCCTCGACCGAGGCAGTGCAGAGCACCTTCGTGTCGCCGAGGCTGATCATGCAGGAGCCCTCGGCATGTCGGGTGACATGCGGCTCGATTGAAATTGCACGGATTTCGTCTAGATTTCGTCCAGAAGGGCGCATCAGCCATCCTTTGTGTGACCTGCCGCCCTGACTACAGGCAGCGCACGGGCGGATGCAAGCGACAAGGTGGCCCACCGGCCCTGTCCCCCTTGCCCTTTTCGCGCGGCTGGGGAAGATTGCGTGGGTGACCTGAGAGGGGGCGCGGATGAACGAGACGCCGGACGCACGCCGCTTGATGCAGGAGATGAATGACCGCTCGCGCGAGGTGTTTCGCCGGGTGGTCGAGGGGTATCTCCGCTCGGGCCAGCCTGTGGGCTCGCGCACGCTTACCCGCGACATGACCGAGAAGGTGTCTGCCGCCACAGTTCGCAACGTGATGCAGGATCTGGAATATCTGGGGCTTCTCGACAGCCCGCATGTCTCGGCCGGGCGTGTGCCGACCAATCTGGGGCTGCGGCTCTTCGTGGATACGCTGCTCGAGGTGACGCCGCTGGAAGAGGCGGATCGCGTACGACTCGATTCCACGCTCGGCAGCAATGAGCGCGATGTGGCGACGATGCTCGAGCAGGTGGGCGGCGCGCTCAGCGGCATCACGCAGGGCGCCTCGCTGGTGCTGGCGCCCAAGCAGGAGGCTGCGATCCGGCATATCGAATTCGTGAGCCTTGCCCCCGAGCGGGTGCTGGCGGTGCTCGTGTTCGCCGATGGCCATATCGAGAACCGTCTGTTCACGCCGCCGCCCGGGATGACCCCCTCGGCCTTGCGGGAGGCTGCGAATTATCTCAACTCGATGGCCGATGGCGCGACACTTGCGCGGCTGCGCGCGCGCTACGAGCGCGAGATCGCGCGCGACCGGCGGGCAATTGACGCGCTGGCGCACAAGCTTGTCGAACAGGGGCTTGCGATCTGGACGCAAGAGGGCGAGCCGCAGGAGCGGCTGATCGTACGCGGCCGCGCCAATCTGATCGATGACGGCGCGCATGCCGAGGACATCGAGCGCATCCGCACGCTTTTCGACGATCTGGAGCGCAAGCGCGACATCACCGAGTTTCTCGAACTCACCGAGCATGGCGAAGGGGTACGCATTTTCATCGGCTCGGAGAACCGACTTTTTTCACTGACGGGTTCAACTCTGGTCGTTTCTCCTTATATGAACGCGGATCGCAAGATCGTCGGTGCTGTTGGCGTGATCGGCCCGACGCGGTTGAATTACGGGCGCATCGTGCCCATCGTCGATTACACGGCGCAACTGGTGGGGCGCATCCTGTCCGACCGCCGAAAAGATTGAGGAAAAGGAACACCCATGGCCGAGTCGAAACACTCTCCGCAGCCTCAGATCTCTCCTGATCTGGACGCCGAGCATCTGGAAAGCGCGCCGCTTGACGCGGCCAATGTCAGCTCCGATGCCGCTGAGGCCGCGCCCGACCCGCTGGCTGCGCTGGAGGATGAGCTGGTCCAGCTGCGCGCCGAGCGTGACGAGATGCGCGACCGGATGATGCGCGCGCTGGCCGAGGCCGAGAACAGCCGCAAGCGCGCCGAGAAGGATCGCCGCGACGCGCATCTCTATGGCGGCGCCAAGATCGCGCGCGACATGCTGCCGGTCTATGACAATCTGGCGCGCGCGCTCAACGCGGCGGGCGAGGACACGCGCGCCGCCGCGCCCGGCCTGATCGAGGGGGTCGAGCTGACCCTGCGCGAGTTGACCAAGATCCTCAACAAGCATGGGGTCGAGCGGATCTGCCCCGAGCCCGGCGACATGTTCGATCCGCATCTGCATCAGGCGATGTTCGAAGCACCCGTGCCCGACTACAAGGCAGGTCAGATCATTCAGGTCATGGCCGAGGGCTTCAAGCTGCATGATCAGTTGCTCCGCCCCGCGCATGTGGGCGTGTCCTCGACGCCGGCCGGCTGAGCGTGCTCAGGCGCGCTGGATGGCTTTCAACT
>SLKB01000311.1 GCA_007134805.1 Paracoccaceae bacterium | reverse complement strand
GTGATCTTCTGCTCCTTGCCGGTGCCCTTGTCCCTGGCCGAGACATTGACGATCCCGTTCGCGTCGATATCGAAGGTCACCTCGATCTGGGGCATGCCGCGCGGGGCCGGTGGGATCTCTTCAAGATTGAACTGGCCGAGCATCTTGTTGTCCGCCGCCATCTCGCGCTCGCCCTGGAAGACGCGGATCGTGACCGCGTTCTGGTTGTCCTCGGCCGTCGAGAAAACCTGGCTCTTCTTCGTCGGGATCGTCGTGTTGCGGTCGATCAACCGCGTAAACACGCCACCCAGCGTCTCGATCCCGAGGCTGAGCGGAGTCACGTCGAGCAGCACGACATCCTTCACGTCGCCCTGAAGCACGCCAGCCTGGATCGCAGCCCCCATGGCCACGACCTCATCGGGGTTCACACCCTTATGCGGCTCCTTGCCGAAGAAATTGGTGACTTCCTCGACAACCTTGGGCATCCGGGTCATCCCGCCGACGAGGATCACCTCGTCGATATCGCCCTTCGAGAGCCCGGCATCCTTCAACGCCGCCGCGCAGGGCTTGAGCGAGGCCTTGATCAGATCGCCCACGAGGGATTCAAGTTTCGCCCGCGTCAGCTTCATCACCATGTGAAGCGGCTGGCCGGTGTTCTTGTCCATCGAGATGAAGGGCTGGTTGATCTCTGTCTGGCTGGAAGACGAGAGTTCGATCTTGGCCTTCTCGGACGCCTCTTTCAGGCGCTGCAAGGCCATCTTGTCGAGCGTCAGGTCGACCCCATGCTCTTTCTTGAACTCGCCCGCCAGATAGTTGACGATCCGCATGTCGAAATCCTCGCCGCCGAGGAACGTGTCCCCGTTGGTGGATTTCACCTCGAAAAGCCCGTCATCGATCTCGAGGATCGTGATGTCGAACGTGCCGCCGCCAAGGTCATAGACCGCGATCGTCTTGCTGTCCTTCTTGTCGAGCCCGTAGGCCAGCGCGGCCGCTGTCGGCTCGTTGATGATCCGCAGCACCTCGAGCCCGGCGATCTTGCCGGCATCCTTGGTCGCCTGGCGCTGGGCATCGTTGAAATAGGCGGGAACAGTGATCACCGCCTTGTCGACCTTCTCGCCGAGATAGCTTTCGGCGGTTTCCTTCATCTTCTGCAGGATAAAGGCCGAGATCTGCGAGGGCGAGTATTTCTCGCCGCGCGCTTCGACCCAGGCATCGCCATTCCCGCCATCAATGATCGCATACGGGACAAGATTCTTGTCCTTTTCGACCTCCTGGTCGCTCAGCCGCCGGCCGATCAGCCGCTTGACCGCGAAAACCGTGTTCGACGGATTGGTGACCGCCTGGCGCTTGGCCGGCTGGCCCACCAGACGCTCATTCTCGGCGAAGCCGACGATCGAGGGCGTCGTCCGCGCGCCTTCGGCGTTCTCGATCACCCGCGCCTGTGCACCGTCCATGATGGCCACGCAGGAATTCGTGGTTCCAAGGTCGATACCAATCACTTTACCCATGCTGTCTCATCCTCTTGTTCAAGCGATGTTTGGACAAGGCAGGTCCGTTGCGGCCCCGGCCTGTCTTCAGGTTTTCTCCAGATCATGCGTCTCTGGCTTGCGCGGTATATAGGAAGGGGCGCTCGGGGCTGCAACCGTCACAGGTTTGTGAAATTTCGCTCGCACGGGATTTTTTCCGCGCACAGGGCCTGGGCGGCTGTCGCCTTGCAGCTTGCCGGCGAACATGCGATCCGAGGCGCAAGTTTTCTCAACCGGAGGACAATGCATGTTGCATGTCGATATCCCTACCGAAGCCGAGATCAGCAAGCTTGTCGAAGCGCGGGGTGCGGCGCTGGTCAGCTTCTACCTGCCCACCACACCCGAGACGCAGAAGATCGACGCCGCGCGCACGCGGCTCAAGCAACTGGCGCAACAGGCAGTTGCACAACTTGAAGAGGTGGGCACCGCCAAGCGCACGATCTGGCCGATCGAGGAACAGATCGACGATCTGCTCGATGATGACGCCTTCTGGCGGCTGCAGGCCAACAGCCTTGCGCTTTTCGTCACGCCCGACTCGCTGCGCAGCTACCGGCTGCCCAACCATCTGACCGAGCTCGTGCAGGTGAGCGACCGGTTCCACCTCAAGCCGCTGCTGCGCGCTGTCACTGTGCCGCAGCACGCGTTCGTGCTGGCGCTGGCCGAGAACGAGCTGCGCCTGATCGAGCTTCTGGGCGACCGCGAGGGGCAGGAAATCCGGGTTCCCGACATGCCGAAGGACGCAGCGACTGTCGCGGGCACGGCCAATGTCAATTCGCGCAGCTATTCCGGCCGGCTCGGCGGCAGCGAGGGGCAGAAGCACCATCTGCGCCAGTATTGCCGGCAGATCGATGCCGCACTCCGCGCGCTTCTGTCGGGCCGGAGCGAACCCCTGATCATTGCCGCGACGGATCCGCTCCTGTCGATCTATCGCTCGATCAACAGCTATCCGCATCTGGCGCCGCGCGCGATCGAGACGAGCCCGGTGCGCATCCCGGCGCATGAGCTGGGCAGCGAGGCGCGCGCCATCATGGACCGGTTGCACGAGGAGACCCTGCGCGAGGTCGCAGGCCTCTATGCCGCGCGTGAGAACGAGGGGCGGGCGACAGCGCAGATTGCGCGCATCGCGCGGGCCGCGACCTTCGGCGCGGTCGATACGCTGCTCGTCGATATCGACTCGGTCGTGCCCGGATTGGTCGATGACCAGACCGGCGAGATCACCTTCGATGAGACCGACAGCGCCGGCAGCTACGGTGTGGTCGATGAGATCGCGGGCCGGGTTCTTGCCAATGGCGGCAAGGTTCTCGCCCTGCGCCGCGAGGATATCCCGGAAAAGGGCGATCTGGCCGCGATCCTGCGCTTCGCGATCTGACCGGACGCGCGCGCGCCATGTGCCCGGCGTGCGCGCGCCTTCAGGCGGCGAGCCCCCTGCCGCGCAGGAGCGGGCC
>SLKB01000276.1 GCA_007134805.1 Paracoccaceae bacterium | reverse complement strand
CGCGGTTTCAGAAGTGGCCCGAGATACCTGCCAGTATGGCTTGCTTCGACCACTGCCACCACCTCGGGTGTGCCAGTCGCGACAATCCGCCCGCCGCCATCACCACCTTCGGGGCCGATATCGATCACCCAGTCGGCGGTCTTCACCACATCGAGATTATGCTCGATCACGACAACCGTGTTGCCCTGGTCAACCAGTTCATGCAACACTTCCAGAAGCTTCCGGACATCCTCGAAATGCAACCCCGTCGTCGGCTCATCCAGAATGTAGAGCGTGCGTCCTGTCGACCGGCGCGAGAGTTCCTTCGCAAGTTTCACCCGCTGCGCCTCACCCCCTGAAAGCGTTGTCGCCTGCTGGCCCACCTTTATGTAGCCAAGCCCGACCCGCATCAGCGCATCCATCTTTTCGCGGATCGATGGCACGGCCTCGAAGAAGCCCTGCGCCTCTTCAACTGTCATGTCAAGAACGCCGGCTATACTCTTGCCCTTGAACAGGATTTCCAGCGTTTCACGGTTGTAGCGCGCGCCTTTGCAGGTCTCGCAGGTCACATAGACATCCGGCAGGAAATTCATCTCGATCTTCAGAACCCCGTCCCCCTGGCAAGCCTCACAGCGGCCGCCCTTGACATTGAAGCTGAAGCGGCCGGGCTTGTAGCCGCGCGCCCTTGCTTCGGGGAGCCCGGCAAACCAGTCGCGGATAGGACCGAAGGCGCCCGTATAGGTCGCGGGGTTCGACCGTGGGGTCCGACCGATCGGGCGCTGATCGATATCGATGACCTTGTCGAGCTGCTCAAGCCCCTTGATCGTCTCGCAAGGCGCGGGCGTCTGGCGTGCGCCGTTGAGCCGCATCGAGGCAGTCTTGAACAAGGTCTCGATGGTCAGGGTCGATTTCCCCCCGCCCGATACCCCGGTCACACAAACGAATTTTCCCAAGGGGAACTCAACTGTAACATCCTGCAGGTTGTTCCCAGTTGCCTTGACGACCGTGACCTTCTTCCCGTTTCCGTTGCGCCGCGTCTTGGGCACTGCTACCTCGCGTGCTCCGGTCAGATACTGGCCAGTGAGACTGGCAGGGTCGGCCATGATTTCGGCCGGTGTGCCCTGTGCGACAATGCGGCCACCATGTACTCCGGCCCCGGGCCCGAAATCAAGCACATGATCAGCGCTGCGGATCGCCTCCTCATCATGTTCCACGACAATCACAGTGTTGCCCTGGTCGCGCAGGTTGCGCAGCGTGACCAGCAATCGGTCGTTATCGCGCTGATGAAGCCCGATCGAGGGCTCGTCCAGCACGTACAGAACTCCGGTCAACCCGGATCCTATCTGGCTCGCGAGCCGGATCCGCTGGCTTTCACCACCAGAGAGCGTGCCTGCATGGCGCCCGAGCGTGAGATAATCGAGGCCCACATTGACCAGAAATCCAAGGCGTTCGCGGATCTCTTTCAAGATCGCGCGGGCGATCTCGTTCTTCTGGCGGCTCAGGGTCTCTGGCACATTTTCTACCCAGTCGAGCGCCTCGCGGATCGACAGTTCCGTCACCTGACCGATATGCCGGCCCGCGATCTTCACTGCGAGGGCCTCGGGCTTGAGCCGGTGGCCAGAACACACGCCGCACGCTCGCTGGTTCTGGAACCGCTCGAATTCTTCCCGGATCCAGGCGGAATCCGTTTCGCGATAGCGCCGTTCCATGTTCGGGATCACGCCCTCAAATGCCCGTGTCACATTGTAAACGCGCCCACCTTCGTCGTAGCGAAATGGCAGTTCTTCGCCGTTCGACCCGTAAAGCAGCACCTGCCTTACATGCGCCGGAAGGGCCTTCCAGGATGCCTTTGCATCAAATTCATAATGCGCAGCCAGCGATTCGATGGTCTGGAGAAAATACGGCGATTTTCCTTTCCGCCAGGGCGCGATCGCACCATCGGCAAGACGCAAAGCATGATCAGGCACCACCAGCCGCTCGTCAAAGAACAGCTCTACCCCCAACCCGTCGCAAGCGGGACAGGCGCCCGACGGCGCGTTGAACGAAAAAAGCCTCGGCTCGATTTCCGAAATCGTGAAGCCGCTCACCGGGCAGGCAAATTTTTCCGAAAACGTGATCCGATGCCCGTCCTCCTTCGCCTCCTCCAGCACCGCAATCCCGTCCGCCAGATCGAGCGCGGTACGCAGGGAATCGGCCAGTCGGGTCTCGCTGCCTGCGCGCACCACGATCCGGTCGACCACCACATCGATGTCATGCCGGAACTTCTTGTCGAGGCTCGGCGGATCGTCGAGTTCGTGAAACGTCCCATCGACCTTCACACGCTGGAATCCCTGTTTGCGAAGCTCCAGAAACTCCTTGCGATACTCACCCTTGCGATCCCGCACGATCGGGGCCAGCAGATAGGCGCGTGTACCCTCTTCGAGGGCCATGATCCGGTCGACCATATCCTGGACCTGCTGCGCCTCGATCGGCTGACCAGTGGCCGGGCTGTAAGGTGTGCCAGCCCGCGCGAACAGCAATCGGAGATAATCATAGATCTCCGTCACGGTGCCGACTGTCGAGCGCGGGTTCTTGCTGGTTGTCTTCTGCTCGATCGAGATCGCCGGCGACAGCCCCGAGATATGATCCATATCCGGCTTTTGCATCATGTCGAGGAATTGGCGTGCATAGGCCGAGAGGCTCTCGACATAGCGTCGCTGTCCTTCGGCATAGATCGTGTCAAACGCGAGGCTGGACTTGCCCGACCCCGACAACCCCGTGATCACCACCAGCTTGTCGCGCGGCAGATCAACATCGATGTTCTGCAGATTATGCTCGCGCGCGCCGCGCACTTCGATGAACTTCTGCTCCGCCATCAGCACCCCCAATCAATCGCTGGTAACATAGACCTGCGTCGGTGACTCTCCAAACAAAAACACAGAACTTTACGCGAACACATGACGTATGCCCGCAGCAATCCCGAAACGCGCCGAAAAACCGGAACGCCCTGCCGAAAGGCAGGGCGTGACACTTGGTCTTGCGGCGCAGCCGCGCCGTTTTTTTGATCAGAAATGAAGCGCCCGTCCATAAGCGTCTAGGACCGACTCATGCATCATCTCGCTCAATGTCGGGTGTGGGAAAACTGTGTTCATCAGTTCCTCCTCGGTTGTCTCGAGCGTGCGGCCCACGACATAGCCCTGTATCAACTCGGTTACCTCGGCACCCACCATATGCGCGCCCAGCAACTCCCCGGTCTTGGCATCAAACACGGTCTTGATCATGCCCTCGGGCTCGCCCAATGCGATCGCCTTGCCATTTCCGATGAAGGGAAAGCGGCCAACCTTGACCTCATGCCCCTTTTCCTTCGCTTTCTCCTCGGTCAGCCCCACACTCGCCACTTGGGGCTGGCAATAGGTGCAGCCGGCGATGGCGCTCGGGTCCACTGGATGCGGATGCCCGCCGGCGATCAGTTCGGCCACCATCACCCCCTCATGGCTCGCCTTATGCGCGAGCCAGGGGCCATTGGTCGCATCGCCGATCACATAGAGCCCTTCGACCCCCGTGCGGCAATACGCATCTGTCACCACAAAAGACCGATCAAGTTTCGCGCCGAGGTCTTCCAGCCCGAGCCCTTCGGTATTGGCAGTGATGCCCACAGCAGAGATCACTGTGTCGACTTGAAGCGTCTCGGTCTTGCCGTTGCGTTCGATATGCGCTGTCACCTTGTCCTTGGCGCGGTCAAGCTTCTTTACCATCGCCTTGGCCATGATCTTCATGCCCTGTTTCTCGAAGGCTTTCTGCGCGAAGGCGCTGATCTCGGCATCTTCGACAGGCAGGATCCGGTCCAGCACCTCAACAACTGTAACGTCTGCTCCCAGCGCATTGAAAAAGCTCGCGAACTCTATCCCGATCGCGCCTGATCCGATGACCAGAAGCTTCTTCGGCATCCGTTTCGCCTGCAGCGCATGCTTGTAGGTCCAGACCTGCTCGCCATCTGCCTCGAGCCCCGGCAATTCGCGGGCGCGCGCGCCCGGAGCGAGCACGATATTCGGCGCGTTCAGTTCTTCCTCGCCCTTCTCGGTCTTGACCTTGACCTTGCCTTTGCCGGCGAGCTTCGCCTCCCCCATCACCACGGTGATCTTGTTCTTCTTCATCAGATGACCGATACCGCCCGACAGCTGTCCCGCGACCTTGCGCGAGCGCTTGATCACTGCATCCAGATCATAGCCAATATTCTCGGCCTTGAGCCCAAATTCCTTGGCGCGGTGCATCAGATGATAGATCTCGGCCGAACGCAGCATCGCCTTAGTGGGAATGCAGCCCCAGTTCAGGCAGATCCCCCCCATATGCTCACGCTCGACAATCGCCACGGATTTGCCGAGCTGCGCCGAGCGGATGGCCGCGACGTAGCCCCCCGGCCCCGCCCCGATTACGACAACATCAAACGACCTGGCGGTCATGGGCATCCTCCTCCTGCCTGCGCATGCGAAACTCGTTTGGCATTAAACTATTTCCCGCGGGCTCGCAACGTCCAGAGGCGGAGTCCGCCATGCGGCAGTCGCATGGCGAACGGCGCACTCAGGCGACCTGCAACTCCTTGACCATGGTCCCGTAGCCGCCATGGTCCAGAAATGCACGTTCGCGCGGGGTCGTCCCGCGACCGAGCGCGTCGTTGCGATAGGGAAAGCGTCCGAACTCGCGAATGACCGCGCGATGCGCGCGCGCATGGAGCAGATTCTCTGCCCCCGTCTCGGGCATGCGCAACAGGAACATCCGCACGGCACGATCCTGATCCATCTGGCTTTCAGAATGCATCAGCGGCAGGTAGAAGAACTGCCGCTGAGGCTCTGGGGTCTGGCGATCAAAACCCAGATGGCATGCGCGCGCAGCGACCGTGCGCGCGAGGTCATCAGTCGCAAAGGCGCGCGGGTCGTTGCGGAAGATGTTGCGCGGAAACTGGTCGGTTACGAGGATATAGGCCAGCGCGCCTTTCGCGCAGGAGGGCCAGCGACTGAGCCGTCCGTCCCGTGCCTTTTCCCAAAGCGCCTCGTAGCGGTTCCGGATTTCGGCATCCAAGGCCTCGTCGACCGAATACCAGCCGTCCGGTCCGACCTTGTTCACCCAAAAATCAATGACTTCTTCGATCGTTGACATTTCAATTCATCCTTTCTTCAATTTCTCGATGCTGCCAGCAATTCGATGGTCGATCAAGAAATTTACCCTCGTTCCCTAGCGTCATCCGCGATTCCATGCTCAGGAAGGCGAATGCGTCAGTCTTGTTTCGCGTCATGGTCGATCGCTGCCTGTTCTTGCGCTTCCTGCTCATAAAGTTCCGCGTAAACACCCTGCACTGTTGCCGCAGACACGATCGGCGAGACCGGAGCGAAGGGGCCGGTATCGGCGACCAGCGGCGCGGGGCGCCGCGACATCCGCCAGATCCCGTAGATCGCCAGCAGTCCCGTCAGCGCCGAGATGACGAGGAAGAAGCCCGACGGTCCGACAACGCCCATCAGCCAGCCGATGCCCAGCGGTCCCAGGATCGCGCCAACACCATTGACAAACAGAAGCCCCCCCGAGGCCGCGGCCATCTGGTCCTGCTCGAGATAGTCATTGGTGTAGGCAACAAGGAGAGAATAGACCGGGTTCGCGATCCCGCCGATCATCACCGCGACGCCAACGAGCCACGGAAAGTTCAGTGAGAACACGATCGGTGCGAAGGCCGATGCCGAGCCGATCACAAGTAGCGCGACGAGCAAGCGCCGCCGGTCGAGCTTGTCCGACAGCCAGCCGATCGGATACTGAAAGACCAACCCGCCGACATAGATCGCCCCCGTGAAGACCGAGATCTCGAAGATCGAAAGCCCCGCGGCACTTCCCCAGACCGCTGTCATGCCCAGCATCGCGGCGAAGACGCCGCCCATCAGGAACACGCCCACAACGCCCAGGGGCGAGGTGTTGTAAAGCTCGACGATCGTCATCGACCGCGTCGTGCCGAAGGTCGGGGCCGGGGTGACCGACAAGAGGATCGGCGCGAAGGCGAGCGACACGAGCACTGACGGGATCACGAAAAGCAGGAAGCCCGCTGGATCGGCAAAGTTGATCAGCGTCTGCGCGGCGATGATGCCGATCATCTGCACGATCATGTAGAGCGACAAGGCCTGGCCGCGATTCTCGTTGCTTGCCGCATTGTTCAGCCAGCTTTCCGCTGTCACATAGACGCCTGCGAAGCAGAAGCCGATCAGCACGCGCAAAATTGCCCAGACGATCCAGTCCGGAATTGCGGCATAAAGGATGAGAACGGCCGAGATCAGCGATCCAAGTGCCGCGAAGACGCGCACATGGCCCACGCGGCGGATCATCTCGGGCGCCATGCGCGAGCCGAAGAGGAAGCCCACGAAATAGGCGGACATCACAAAGGACATCTGAAGCGGCGAGAACCCCTCGATCGAGCCACGGATGCCCAGAAGCGTGCCTTGCACCCCATTGCCGACCATCAGGAGCATGATGCCCAGCAACAGCGCCCAGGATGTCTTCAGAACCTGTATCATATCGTGCCTGTCTGTCTGATGTCCGATGTCGGGGCTGACCGGACGCGTGCTCGCCGCATCACCCGGAAGCGCGGGCGCTGTCGCCTCCAGGCCAGAGAAGCGAGGCGTCTCCATAGGAGAAGAACCGGTAGCCATGTGTGATGGCATGGTCGTAGACCTCGCGAATACGCGCAGGGCCCATAAGGCCTGCGACAAGCATCATTAATGTCGATTTCGGCAGGTGGAAATTCGTCATCAGCCCATCCGTCACGCGGAACTCGAAGCCCGGAGTAATGAAGATATCAGTCTTGCCACTCCAGGGCACGACTGTATCGCTGTTGCGCGCGGCTGTCTCGATCAGTCGCAAGGCAGTGGTGCCGACGGCAATCACCCGCCCGCCGCGCGCGCGGGTCTCGTTGATCCGGGCGGCGGCCTCGACGCTGATCTGACCCCATTCCGCATGCATCTTGTGATCGCGCACATCGTCCACCTTGACCGGCAGGAACGTGCCCGCGCCGACATGCAGGATGACCTCGGCAAAGCCCACACCGCGCGCGTGCAACGCTGCAATCAGGTCCTCGTCGAAATGGAGCGCCGCTGTCGGCGCAGCAACCGCGCCCGGGTTGTGCGCAAAGACTGTCTGATAATCCTCGCGGTCGCGGGCATCCGCTGCGCGGCGTCCCGCGATATAGGGGGGCAGCGGCATCTGGCCGGCCAACTCGAGCGCGGCATCGAAGGCGGCCCCGGTCAGATCGAAGCGCAGCACGACATCTTCCACCGCGCGTGCGGCGACGGTCGCGCGCAGGCCCGCTCCGAACTCCAGCGCGTCCCCCTCGGCCAGCTTGCGCAAGGGCTTTGCAAGCGCGCGCCAGGACCCGTCGCGCAGAGGCTCGGTCAAGGTGACCTCGATGCGCGCGTGGAGCGGTCCTTGCGCCCCGACACGCCCCCGTGTGCCCTGCAGACGCGCCGGGATTACACGGGTTGTGTTGATCACGAGCAGATCGCCTGCGCGAAGCAAATCCGGCAGGTCCCGCACGTGATGATCCGCGAGCGTGCCGGGCTCGGCAACAAGAAGCCGGGCGGCCGGGCGCGGGCGCGCGGGCCGGGTCGCGATCAGCCCTTCGGGCAGATCGAAATCGAAATCTGACAGCTTCATCGGCGCGCGCACGTTCAAGGCGATTATCGCCGCCCTTTAACTCGGAGCCAGAGCCGCTACAACGCAATTTATCGAGGCCGCGAGGAGAAGGAGAAACGCATGGCTCAGACTGGCGATTTGGCGCCGAATTTCACTTTGCCCGGTGCCGGTGGCGGCGAGGTGTCGCTTGCGGCGCTGAAGGGCGAGAAAGTGGTACTTTATTTCTACCCGCGCGACGACACGCCCGGCTGCACCACCGAAGCGCTTGAATTCACCGCGCTCGCGGATGAGTTCAAGGCTGCGGGCGCATCTGTGGTCGGCATTTCCAAGGACACTGTCGCCAAGCACGACAAATTCATCACCAAGCATGATCTTGGCGTGATTCTCGCCTCGGATGCGGAGGGCGACGTCTGCGAGCGTTACGGCGTCTGGGTCGAGAAAAGCATGTATGGCAAGACCTCGATGGGCATCGAGCGCGCGAGCTTTCTGATCGATGCCGAGGGGCGCATCGCGCAGGTCTGGCGCAAGGTGAAGGCCAAGGGCCATGCGGCAGAGGTGCTCGAGGCCACAAAGGCGCTGTGACACCGGGGCGCGGCGCCGACAAGGGCGGCGTTGCGCTTCTCCTTTCGCGGCGGCGGATAATGCTCTACGCTTCGCGTCGCACGGCTATTTTCAGGAGAACGCAATGCGTTGTGTCTTCGTCCAGTTTCGTTGCCACCCGGGCCAGACCTACAAGGTGGCGGACGCAATCTATGATCGCGAGGTTGTCTCGGAATTGTATTCCACCTCGGGCGACTACGATCTGATCGCCAAGATCTACATTCCCGAGGATGTCGATGTCGGGCATTTCCTGTCGGAAAACCTCTTCGACATTCCGGGTATCAACCGCACGTTGACAACGATGACCTTCAAGGCGTTCTGAACCTGCCGCTCAATTGCGAATGAGCCGAAACAGCGCCGACGCCCCCCAGCCAAAGAACGTCGCGATCGCCAGCGCAAGCACCCCGTAGATCGCCGGACGGTCATAGGCGAGCGAGTAGAGCCAGCGTTCCAGAACCGCCTTGCGCACATCGATGAAGGTCTCGAAATCATCGATCACCTCGCCATCCCGGAGAAGATAGATACGCGCAGCATAGCTGCCTTCTACGATGTTCTTGGGCAGCGTGATGCGGGTGCTGAACAATGTCTCCCGCTCGAGCGATACTGCATCGTCGAGTTGCTGGTAAAGGTCTTCGTCCTGTCGGATCCGGATGAGCGCCTCGGTGAAGGCCGCGGGGTCCTGAAGATCGCCCGGGGTGCGCGCCTCGAAAATCGCAAGCCGCGTCGAGATCCGATAGGTGAGGTCAGCGTCGAGCGACAGGATATCCGACAAGGGCGCAGTGGTGGCAACAGCATAGAAGCTCGGCGCGGCGCGCACCTCCTGGCTCTGGGTGTTGACCCAGATCCCGACGCGCCGTTCCTTCCGCCAGATCACCGCAGGCATGGGCGGGCCTTCGATCGCGACAATCACATCGAGACGCGAGTCGCGTGGCGCAGGCGCCTCGCGCCGGATCGCGCCATAGATCAGGATTTCGGAGCCTTCGAAATTCACTGTCAGCGACACACGGTTCTGGCTGAGCCCCGCAATCACCTCTTCGCCGCGCGCCGGGAGCGCCAGAAACAAGAGAAGCACAAGCCAGAGTCGCATCAGAACCGCCCCGGTACCGTGATCGAATAAAGCTCGGACGGGGTCCAGAGCAGATCGAACGCGATCTTGGCGCAAACCGCCAGCACCAGAAGGGCGAGCAGGATCCGCAATTGCTCTGCCTTCAGCTTCACCCCCAGAAGCGTGCCGATCTGTGCACCGATCACACCCCCGAGAATCAGGAAGAGCGCAAGCATCACGTCGACGCTCTGGTTGAAGAGCGCATGCATCATCGTCGTGAAGGCGGCTACGAAGGTCACCTGGAAGAGCGAGGTGCCGATCACGACTTTCGTGGGCATGCCCAGCAGATAGATCATCGCCGGCACCAGGATGAAGCCGCCACCCACCCCCATGATCGCAGCGAGGATCCCGACACCCACCCCAACAAGCAGCGGCGGAAACACCGAGATGTACAGCCCCGAGGCGCGGAACTTCATCTTGAAGGGCAGGTTATGGACCCATGTATGCGTGTGCAGCTTGCGCCGCGGCGCGCGTGGATCGCGCGACCGGCGCAATGCGCGCAGGCTTTCCTGCAGCATCAAGGCGCCAATGATCCCGAGGAAGATCACATAGGAGAGCTGCACGATCAGATCGATCTGCCCGAGCCGCTGCATCAGGCTGAAGAACCACACACCCACGGTCGACCCGATCAGACCGCCGATGAGCAGCACAAGCCCCATATGGATATCGACTGTCTTGCGCTTGAGATGTGCCAGAACACCCGAGATCGACGAGGCCACCACCTGATTGACGCCCGTCGCCACTGCCACCGTTGGCGGCACGCCGATGAAGAACAGAAGCGGCGTGATCAGGAAGCCGCCG
Organism: Paracoccaceae bacterium; assembly: GCA_007134805.1. GTDB lineage: Bacteria > Pseudomonadota > Alphaproteobacteria > Rhodobacterales > Rhodobacteraceae > Roseinatronobacter. Next base: position 1,432 of record SLKB01000276.1, on the reverse strand, counting down.
CCCACTCCGAACATGCCCGACAGGACGCCCACCCCGCCGCCGACCCCCAGAAGGGTGAAGGCATTGACCGAGACTTCGGCGATTGGCAGATAGATCTGCATGATGCTCTCGGGCCGTCACGGCCGGTTAGTGTTCCTTGACATAGGGCGTACCGCCCGCGCGGGGCGGGATGGCCTTGCCCACGAACCCTGCCAGAATGACGACCGTGAGGATATAGGGCAAGGCCTGCATTGCCTGTACCGGAAGCGTTACCCCGAGAATGTCGATATTCTGAAACCTGTTGGCCACAGCTTCGAGAAACCCGAACAGCAGCACCGCCCCCAGCGCATGCCACGGGCGCCATTTGGCGAAGATCATTGCGGCGAGCGCGATGAAGCCGCGCCCTGCTGTCATGTCCTTGACAAAGGCGCTCGACAAACCGGTCGAGAGATAGGCCCCTGCAAGGCCGCAAAGCACCCCGCAAATCGCCACCGCCCCGTAGCGCAACGCCACGACCGAGACACCAGCCGTATCGACCGCGGCCGGATTCTCACCCACCGCGCGCAAGCGCAGGCCGAAGCGGGTGCGAAAAAGGCCCCACCATGTCAGCGGCACGCACAGAAGACCCACATAGACCAGAAGCCCATGTCCAGAAAGGATGCCGTGATAGATCGGCCCCAGCACGGGCACATCACGCACCGCCTCGGCGAAGGGCAGGGTCAGCCGCTGCATGCGCGCGTCGCCCGACAGCGACGGTGTGCGCCCCCCCTGCTGAAACCAGTTCTGCGCGACCACGACTGTGATTCCCGCTGCCAGAAAATTGATCGCAACGCCGGAAATTAGCTGATTCCCGCGAAACGTGATCGAGGCCACACCATGCAGGAGCGACAGCAGCATCGAGACCAGAACCGCCGCCAGAACCCCAAGCCAGACATTGCCCGACACGAAGGCGATCGCCGCGGCCATGAACGCCCCGGCCAGCATCTTTCCCTCAAGCCCGATGTCAAATACCCCGGCGCGCTCCGAGATCAGCCCGGCGAGGCAGGCGAACAGGAGAGGCGTGGCAAGCCGCAACGTCGATTCCAGAAGCTGCACCAGCACGCCCAGATCCATCAGCGTGCCCTCCGCAATGCGAAGGCACGCGCGATGGGAATACGCACCATATTGTCAAGCGCGCCCGTGAACAGGATGACCAGCGCCTGGATCACAACGATCAATTCACGCGGCAGCGAGGTCCAGAGCGCAAGCTCCGCCCCGCCCTGATAGAGAAATCCGAACAGGATCGCAGCAAGGAAGACGCCGAACGGGTGGTTGCGGCCCATCAGCGCCACGGCGATGCCGATGAAGCCCGCCCCCTCGACCGCATTGAGGACAAGGCGTTGCTGCTCACCCATGACCGAGTTGACGGCCATCATTCCCGCCAACCCCCCAGAGATCAGCATCGCATAGATCG
>SLKB01000165.1 GCA_007134805.1 Paracoccaceae bacterium | reverse complement strand
GTGTAGAGCCCCGCCAGCATGAACAGCACGAAGACCCCGATGCTCGCCGAAAGGACCAGTGGCAGCGCCGTATTCCCCGGCAGGATCGCCACGTGATCAGGCCGCGCGCCGCTGAGCGTGGTGACGATCAGCTCGCGCCGTGCGCGCGGCGCGCCCGCCAGCAGACCTTCGCCGCGCGCCATCGGCAGCAGGCTCTCGGCTGCAGGCCGACGCCATTGCGCAGGCCCGGGGATCGAGGCGAAGTTGTAATTCGGAGAGGGCAGCGCCATCGCCCAATCCAGTGTCGGCGCCCGCCACGGATCGCGCCGCATGCGCTGCCCGAGCGTGGCCTGCATGATGAGATCCATGAAGAACATCGCGAAGCCGATCGTCATCACGAAGCTGAACACCGACGAGGTGAGGTTCAGCCAGACCCATTCGGGATTGTCCGGGTAGACATCGATCCGGCGCGGCATGCCCAGCAGACCGGTCAGGTGCATGATGAAGAAGGTGCCGTGAAAGCCGATCAGGATGACCCAGAACGCCGCCTCTCCCAATCCGGGCACCCGCGCCCGGCCGGTGATCAGCGGCATCCAGTAGGTCGCCGCCGCCATCATCGGAAAGACGAAGCCGCCGATCAGCACGTAATGCAGATGCGCCGTGACAAAGGCCGTGTCATGCGCCTGCCAGTTGAACGGCACGATGGCCAGCATCACCCCCGTCAGCCCGCCCATCACGAAGGTGAGGAAGAAGCCCAGCACGTGATACATCGGCAGGTGCAACTCCGGGCGGCCCTTCCACATCGTCCCGATCCAGGCAAAGACCTGCACCGCGGTCGGCACCGCCACCAGCACCGAGGCCGCCGAAAAGAAGGCAAGCGCCATGTGCGGGATGCCCACCGTGAACATGTGGTGCACCCATAGCCCGAAGGACAGGAACACGAGCGCGAGGATCGCCGCCACGATCGCGCCATAGCCGAGGATCGTCGTGCGGCACATCACCGGGATGATCATCGACAGCGCCCCGGCCGCGGGCAGGAAGATGATATAGACCTCCGGATGGCCGAAGAGCCAGAAGAGATGCTGCCACAGCAGCGGATCGCCCCCGCGGGCCGGGTCGAAGAAGGGCCAGTCGAAGGCGCGCTCGATCTCCAGCAGGACCGAGCCGGCGATCAGCGGTGGAAAGCCCACGAGCATCATCACGCTGGTGCCCAGCATGTACCAGCCAAAGAGCGGTATCTCGGTCAGCTTCATGCCGGGCGCGCGCTGGCGCAGGATCGTCACCGTGATCTCGACCGCCGCGGCCAGCGCCGAGATCTCGACGAAGGTGATGCCCAGCAGCCAGATATCGGCATTGATGCCGGGGCTGTGCGTCGCATCCGAGAGCGGTGTATACATGAACCAGCCATCATGCGGCGCGACCCCGAAGAGAAGCGCTGTCAGCATGATCAGCCCACCGAAGAAATAGCACCAGTAGCCCAGCGCCGTGAGCCTCGGGAAGGCCATGTCGCGCGTGCCCAGAAGTTTCGGCAAAAGCCAGATCCCCAACCCTTCGAGCATCGGAATCGCAAAGAGGAACATCATGATGCTGCCATGCATCGTGAAGATCTGGTTGTAGAGTTCGGTGTCCAGAAACGCGCCCTGATGCGTGGCAAGCTGGGTGCGAATGAGCATCGACAAGAGCCCGCCGATCGCGAAGAAGATGAGCGCTGTCGCCATGAAGCGCAGCCCCAGCGTGGTGTGGCTCACGGCCGTGAGCTGCCCCCAAAGCCCACGATCATTGGCCCAGACGCGCGACAATTCGCGGTGCAGTCGGAGCGCAGGTTGCGGCGGGTTGCGCGGCAGATCAAGCGTCTCGGCCGCAGTCTCTGTCGGCGCGGGGGAAGCGGAAATGTCGGTCATGGCGCCTCGGCTTCGTCGGAAAGATCCGGGGGCCAGCTGTCATGCGCCTCCAGGGTGAAGCGCATGTGGGCATGTCCCACACCGCAGAATTCGGCGCACAGCCCCTCATAGGCGCCAGCCGTGTCGGCCTTGATCCGCGCGCGGTTCACGCGCCCCGGGATGGCGTCGAGCTTGCCGGCCAGTTGCGGCACCCAGAAGGAATGGATCACGTCTTCGGAGGTGATCAGCACATCCACGGGCTGGCCGGCCGGGATGTGCAGGCGGCCATCGGTTTCCACCTCCGCGCCATCTGCGCCGGTGTGGCGGAACACCCAGCCCCATTGATAGGCATGCGCCTCGACGGTCACTGCCTCGTCATCGCGCGGGATGATCCGTTCGCCGACCCAGAGCCCGGCCGCCAGCACGGCCGAGAGCACGCCGAGCGAGAACCACACGCCCATGCCGATGGTCCAGAACCGGGCCTCGACCTCGCGCTTCTGGCGAAATGCCATGACCAGCAGGATCACCACCATCAGCGTGAGCACGACCGAGCCGATCAGCATCCCCCACCAGAGCGTCGCGATATCGCGCGCCGCCGGGCCTGACGGGGCCAGGGTCGAAAGCGGGCCCGAACAGCCCGCCAGCACGATCGGGGCGGCGCACAGGCCGCGCCTGACGCTTATCGGGACGCTCATATCGGGCTCCAGCCGCCGGGGATCTCGCGATCGCGCGGCTGTTGCAGGAATTCGGGGAACAGCGCCAAAAGTGCCTCCATGTCCGGCTTTGCGAGGACCAGCCACAACACGACAAGGATCAGCGGCACGATCCCCAGCAATGCCAGCCCGACCGGGGGCATGCGGTACTGCCGGCGCTGCTCACCCGCCTGGTTGATGAGGTGACCGAGCCATGCATGCAGCGCAACCATGCCGGTTACGGCGACAAGCTTGGTCATCATCCAGACATCAAGCACGCCAAGTGCAAAGATCAGGACTGTCCCGGCCGTAACCGCGACCACGGCGGCGGGGCTGATCACGCGGGTGTAGCTGTAATGGGTGAGCCAGCGAAACCGCGAGAACTCGCTCTGGCCCAGCATCGCGGCGCCGCGGCCTTGCAGGTGCATCAGGATCGGAAGCAGAACGAGCCCGGCGCACCAGATCGTCAAAGCTGCGATATGCGCGGCCTTGAGCGCTGCGATCATGCGCGGGCCTCGCGCTGCCAGGCATGCCAGAGCATCAGCGCGCTCAGGCCCGCAAGCGGCAGCATGCCCGGCACCCACATCACGAGGCCGGCGAGTTGCTGATCCGACAGCGCGCTCAGTCCGAACCGCTCGGCCTGAGCGAGATGTTCAAGATAGAAGGGACGGGGCGCGAAGGTCAGGAGCGCGCCCAGAAGCCCCATCTGGCCGACAAGCGGCACCAGCCACAAGGCGTGCCCCAGATCAGGCCGGCGGGTCAGCCCCGACCAGAAGGCCCAGGCGGGCAGGATGAGCGCGGCCTGCATCAGCCAGTAGATCGCCGCGCTGTCCCAGGCGGCGGTGTAGACAAGCGGCAGATGCCAGAGCCACAGCGCCGCCGACAGGGCCGCGAAGCTCAGCCCAAGCGGCAGGCGCCGGATCGGAAATGCGAGCGCAAGGGCGGGCGCGAGAACCCCCAGCACAACCAGGTGATGCAGGCTGCGTGCGGAAAAAAGCGCCACAGTCATCGCACAGAGCGGCGAGACAAAGGCCAGCACCGCTGCGCCGATTGCCACATGAAACGCGCGGCGCGCCGCGGCCGGCGCGCGTTGCAACTGCCAATAGCCGACGGCCGCGACGCTCGCGATGCCTGCGATCAGCAGCGGATCGAGGTTCCACGCAAACATCCAGCGCGTCGGGTCGGGCGGCGGGCCGCAATAGGGTAATGGGTCTTGCATAGTGGCTCGAATGATCCGGATCCTTGAGCGAACGCCGTGTTGCGGCATTGGTTCCGATGTTTTTCAGGGCTGCCACCGTACCCGGGGGTCGTACCCGGGGTCAGATCGCGGCGCGCCAGTAGCGGAATCGCCCTTGCCCCGTGATCTCGAGGATCAGGCGCTCGCGCTCCATCCAGGCGAGGTTGCGTTGCACGGCGGCGCGGCTGGCCCCGGTCTGCGCTTCGGCCATCGGTGCAGAGAGCATGGGCCAGGCAACCAGCGCGCGGCGCAGCTTCGATGGGGTGCGCCCGGAAAGTCCGCGCATCGCGGCGGCGGCCCGCGCCTCCCAGTCCTCGATCCTGTCAAGCTGGCGCATGGCCGTCACCAGCGCCTGCTGCATCCGCTCGAGCCAGTGCAGGAGCCTGGGCCCCGGCGGGCCGCTGATCGGCAGGCCGCGCGCACCGCCCATCGCAAGCGGCGCAAAGAGCGCCCCGTCTCCGGCCGCGCCGCCTGTCGCGGCAAGCCGTGATGCCGTTACGGCAGCTTCCAGAAGGCTTGCATCCGGGTGGGCGGCCGCGCCCGGCTCGGCGAGAGCGTGGAAGACGAGACAGGCTTGCGTGATCGGATGCAGCGCGCGGCTCTCGGAAAGCAGAAGCGCCCAGAAGGCATCGCGTTCCTCGACCCCGTGCGCCTCGGCGCCATCGGCGCGGCCCAGGAACTCTGACAAGCCGGCCTGCGGGCCCGGCCCCGCGCTCAGCCGCCGGGCCGCCCAGCCCAGCCGGCCCAGCGCCGCCGTATCCTGCTGCACCCCTGCAAGCCGCAGCGCCAGCCACAGCGCCAGCCGGTCCTGCCCGATGCGATCGCCGGTCAGCCAGCCGAGCTCGGCCGCCTCGATCAGGGCGAGACGATGGCGCCACCCGTTCGGGCCGCGCTTGAGCCGGTCATCAAGCGCGCCGAGGCGGCCGGCCACATGCGCAAGTGCTGCACTCTGGCCAGCTTCGGCCGTGGCATAGTCGCGAAAAAGCGTGACTTCGCCATGACCCAGCGCGACGGCTGCGGGCTGCGCTGGCTTTGGCCGCAGCGCCTGTCCTGCAGCATCGTGATCGGGCAGCGTATCGTCAAGATCCTGACTCATCTGTGCAAAATACCATGAAAACGCACAGACGCACAGCAAAGTCGAGAACGCCCGGCCAGGTGCTGAAATGCACGCTCCAGATGAGAGGGGCGCGCGAATTTAAACCTTTGTTAACGTTCTTTTCATCTGTTTGGCGCAAGTCTCGAGAACAGGCGACACCCTGAGGCGAGGCGACACAGGGTTGCAAAGCGACCCTCAAGGACCCCAGAAGGCGGTAATGCATGCTCTACTCCTGCGATGACAGCTATGCCGAGTGCGAGCTGGTCGCCCCCACCGAGCCGGACACGCGCGCGCCCTTGCCGCGACTCGTCGCGATCGTGGTCACGCATGACCGACTCGCCGCGCTTCGCAAGACGGTCGAGCGGTTGCTTGCGATCCCCGAGGCGCAGCTCGCGGCGGTGATCGTGGTCGACAATGCCTCGCGTGACGGGACCGGTGCCTGGCTGCAGGCGCTGGTCGATCCGCGGCTTCGGGTCTGTCATCAGGCGATGAACCTTGGCGGCGCGGGCGGGTTTGCTGCCGGGCTCGATCATGCGCGCAGGACACTGGATCCGGACTGGTTCGTGCTGATGGATGATGACGCGCGTCCCGTGCCCGGTGCCATCGCGCGGTTTCATGCGCAGGATCTCGACGCCTGGGACGCGTTTGCCGCCGCCGCCTATCACGCGACCGGCGCGATCTGCGAGATCAACCGCCCCACACGCGATCCCTTCGCGACATGGGCCGTATTCCTGCGCACCCTGCGCGCCGGCCGCGAGGGCTTCCACCTCGACCGATCCGCCTATGCGGGAGCCATGCCCATCCCGATCGATGGCGCCTCGTTCGTGGGGCTTTTCCTGTCACGGCGCGCCTTGCGCATGGCGGGGCTTCCGGATCGAGACCTGTTCATCTACGCCGATGATGCCATCCAGACATTGCGTCTGTCGCGTGCGGGTGGGCGGCTCGCATTCGCGCCCGCGATCCGCTTCGAACATGATATCGAGGGGCGAGAGGGGCCGGGCAGCACGGTTCCCTTGTGGAAAGTCTACTATCTGCATCGCAACTCGCTGATCCTTTATCGTCAGGCAGCGGGCGGGTGGTTCTGGATGATCTGTCTGATCGTGATCCCGCGCTGGGCGGCACGGGCGCGCGCCTATCCTGGCCGGCGCCGCGCCTTCGCGCGGCTGTTCGCGCGCGGTGTCTGGGACGGCCTGCAGCGGCGCACCGATGTCGCGCATGAGACCGTGCTCGCCTGGGCGGCGCGTTCATCGTGACTGCGGCCCCGATCACGGCCGAACGGCTACGCGATGTCCCGGCCGAGGCCGCGCGCGCGCGGAGCGGCACCTTGCGCGTGCTGCATTACAACTGGGTCGACCCGCAAGATCCTGCGCGGCGCGGGGGCGGGATCCGGCATTACCTGGCAGGGCTCATCGCGGCCCAGCGGCAGATGCCTGGCCTGGACGTGACTACGCTCAGCGCTGGCCTGTCGCATGACCTCCTGAGCGCGCCGCCGCGCTGGACGCGCCGCCGCGCAGGGCATTTCGAGATCGTCAACAGCGCCGTTCTGGCCCCCTCGCATGCCGATTTCGCCAATCCGGCGCAAGTGCGCGATCCCGCCACCGAGGCCACATTTGCCGCGTTTCTCGCGGCGACGGGGCCCTATGACGTGATCCATTTCCACACGCTCGAGGGGCTTCCCGCCGGCGTGCTGCCGCATGCCGCGCAGGCCGCACCCGCAGTGCTGCAGAGCCTGCACAACTACCACCCGTTTTGCCCCCAAGTGAATCTCTGGCGGCAGGAGCGGGCGCATTGCACTGATGATGCGCAGGGCGCCAATTGTGCAACCTGCCTCGAGCTTGTCCCCAACCGACAGGTGATCCGGCTGGCCTACAGCGCCGAAACGCTGGCCGCGCGGCTGGGCATCGGCCCGGGAACGCCTGCGTTTGACCGATACGTGCACCGCATGATGCGGCAGGGCTGGCGCGTGCTGAAATGGATGCGCGCGCACCGCTGGGCGTCCATGCATCGCTCACCGCGCCTGGTGCGGTTCCGCAACCACCGCGCCGAGTGTGTCGAACTTCTGCAATCCGCGAATGTGCAGCTTCTCGCCGTGTCCGAGCGGACAGCGACCCTCGCGCGCCAGTTCGGCGTGACCGAGGTGCAGACCTGCTATATCGGCACGGATCACGCGCAGCATTGGGCGCGCACCCGGCCGCGGGCATGGCCCGCGAATTTCTCGGCCGAGCGGCCCTTGCGGCTTGTCTATCTGGGGTACATGCGCCGCGACAAGGGGTTCGAGTTCCTGATGCAGGCGCTGAGCCGCCTGCCCGCAAGCCTCGCGCGCGCGATCCATCTGACAGTTGCAGCAGCGAGAGGCGCGCCCGACATGATGGCGCTGATGTCGCGCGCGCGCCTGCGCCTGGGCGGGCTCGACTGGGTCGACGGGTATGATCATGCGAGCCTTGAGCAGCTGCTGGCGGATGTGGACATCGGCGTGGTGCCGTCGCTCTGGGAAGACAACCTGCCGCAGACCGCGCTCGAGATGCACGCGCGCCACATACCGCTGATCACCTCGGATCGCGGTGGCGCCTCCGAGCTTGCGCGCCGGCCGGAGATGACGTTTCCCGCAGGCGATCGGGCGGCACTCAACGCGCTGCTCGGACGTCTGGTATCGGGCGCGCTCAGGCTCGATCGCTACTGGGATGCAGCACGCGCCCCCGCGAGCATGCCCGCGCATGCAGACGCGTTGCGCGCCATCTACGAGGATGCCATGGCACAGGCCCCATGCACGCGCTGATCCATATCGGGATTCCCAAATCGGGAACATCGACCATCCAGGCGTTTCTGGCCGCCAACCGGGCAGCACTTGGCGCGCAAGGGGTCGTCCATGCGCCCTTCAATCCCCGCTTCGGCAGCCAGTTCGAGTTTGCGGTCACAGCCCTCCAGGCGACCGGCGCGACCATCCGGCCGCTGCTCGAACGGCGTCGGCTGGGCTTCAGGACGCAAGAGGACCAGGCGCGCTACGTCACGGCCTATCATGAGTTCCTTGGCCGAACGCTTCGTGCGACTTCAGGGGCGCGCCTGTTTCTCGGCTCGTCCGAGCACATCTATGCCTGGCTGACCACCCCCGAGACGATTGCCGCCCTCGATCACCACCTTCATGAGCATTTCGAGAGCGTGCGCTATCTCGTGTATCTGCGGGCGCAGGACGAATTGATCACCAGCACCTATTCCGAAGCGATCCGGCGTGGGGCGACGCATGATTTCAAGACCCACATGGCGCGGCATCGGCGCATCAACCATTGGCGCAAGATCCGCATGTGGTCGCAGATCGTGACGCGCGGGCGCCTGCAGGTGCGGCTGATGCAGCGCGATGCCCTGATCGAGGGCGATCTGCTGCATGATTTCTGCACGCAGGCTGGTGTCTCGGTGGACGGGTTGCAGCGGCCTGCACCGCATAACACGGCACTCTCGGTCGAGGAAATCGCGCTTCGGCGCAATTTGAACCGGGTTCTGCCCGTGCAGGGCCGTGACGGCGGGCCGAGCCGACTGTATCAGACGGCGCTGCAGCTTGCGACACGGGCGTTCCTGCGCGGCCACAGCAAACTCCGGCTGCCGGATGACATGCGCGAGATCATCCGGGCCGCGAATGCCGATGGCAACGAGAAGATACGGCTGCGCTTCTTCAAGGACCGGGCGCAATTGTTCTGAGCGCGGCGCGGGCCCTTCTGCCCGATCCGAGCCCGGTGTGATCGACCGCTCGTGACAGCCACCTGCCTTGCCCCCTGCCGTGGCGCGCGATATGCACAAGGCACAGGTTTTCTAGACGGACGGGATGAAAGATGCGCTCCGAGACGCTCAGCGCCATTGAGGCGATCCGCAAATCGCTGGCCCTGCTCGGCCAGCGGATGGATATCGACACGGCCCCGCACCGGCTGGAAGAATTCGACGCCATGACCGAGAACCCGGATCTGTGGAATGACCCTGCGCGCGCGCAGGCGCTCATGCGCGACCGCCGGCTGCTTGCCGATGCGCTGTCCACATATCGTGACATCAAGCAGGAACTCGAGGATCAGACCGGGCTGATCGAGCTGGGCGAGGCCGAGGGCGATGCCGAGGTCGTCGCCGAAGCCGAGGCAGAGCTTGCCGCACTCGCGAGGCGCGCCGCGGAAAAAGAGCTTGAGGCGCTTCTCAATGGCGAGGCGGATGCCAATGACACCTTTCTCGAAATCAATGCCGGCGCCGGCGGGACCGAAAGCTGCGACTGGGCTGCGATGCTCGCTCGGATGTATGTCCGCTGGGCCGAGAAGCGCGGCTACACGGTCGAGTTGATGAGCGAGAGCGCGGGCGAGGAAGCGGGCATCCGCTCGGTCGCCTACAAGATCACGGGGCATAACGCCTATGGCTGGCTCAAATCGGAATCGGGCGTGCACCGGCTGGTGCGCATCTCGCCCTATGACAGCTCGGCACGGCGGCACACGTCGTTCAGCTCGGTCTGGGTCTATCCGGTGGTGGACGACAATATCGAGATCACGATCAACCCCTCGGATCTGCGCATCGACACGTTCCGCTCCTCGGGTGCGGGCGGGCAGCATGTGAACACGACCGATTCTGCCGTGCGGATCACCCATCTGCCCACCGGGGTCGTGACCACCTCGAGCCAGAAATCGCAGCACCAGAACCGCGAGATCGCGATGAACGCGCTGAAATCACGCCTCTATGAGATGGAATTGCGCAAACGCACCGAGGCGATCGACGCGGCCCATGATGCGAAGGGCGATGCCGGCTGGGGCAACCAGATCCGGTCCTACGTGCTGCACCCCTACCAGATGGTCAAGGACCTGCGCACGGGCCACGAGACCTCGGACACCTCGGGCGTGCTCGACGGGGCGCTGGACGGGTTCATGGCCGCGACGCTGGCGCAGGACGTCGCCGGCAAGTCGCGCGCCGAGGCCACCGCCGAGGACTGACACCGCGCGGACCGGGTGACGGGACGCGCGGCCTTATTCCTGCGCCGCAGATGCATGTTTACTGCACGGCGCGGCCGTGCGAAATCACTTGCCAGACACGCGGGCACTTTCATACTGTCGCGACAACGGATCCTGGAGGAGCGAGATGAGCGAAGAGATTGTCCCGGGCACGCCCCCCGCCGCGACCCCGCGCAAGCTTGAGATCGATGATCTGAAAGCCGCGCTGCGCGCGGGCCTTGCGGATTTCAAGAAGGCGCCGGTCTTCGGACTGTTTTTCGCGCTTGTCTATGTGCTGGGCGGGCTCGGCCTCTGGTTCGGGCTCGGGGCGGCAGGGCAGCCGGTCTGGTTCATCCCAATCGCTGCCGGGTTCCCGCTTTTCGCACCTTTCGCCGCCGTCGGGCTCTATGAGGTCAGCCGGCGGATCGAGGCAGGAGAGCCCCTGTCCTTCGGCCCGGTCCTGAGCGTGCTCGGCGGGCGGGGGGACGGCCAGCTCGCCCTGATGGCGGTGCTGGTGCTGATCATCTTCGGCTTCTGGATCATCCTCGCGCGCGGCATCTTCGCGATCTTCCTTGCGCAAAGCGGGATCGGGTTCGAAAGCCTCGGGGTCTTGTGGTCTTTGCCGGGTGTGACGATGCTGCTGCTCGGATCACTGGTGGGTGCCATGGTGGCACTGGCGCTGTTCTCGATCACTGTGATCAGCCTTCCGATGCTGCTCGACCGTGAGATCGATTTCGTCACCGCCATGATCACCAGCGTCGAGACTGTCCGCATCAACCCGCAGGTCATGGTGACATGGGCCGCAGTGATTGCGGGGCTGTTGTTCGGCGCGATGATCCCGGCCTTCCTCGGGCTGTTCATCGTGCTTCCCGTGCTGGGTCACGCGACCTGGCATCTCTACCGTCGCGCAATCCCGTCCTGAGCGCGCATCATGCCCGATAACCTCGCCGCGCCGCCACCCTCGTTGATCCCGCCCGTGGCGCGGATCTCGCGCAGCGATCTGCACGCGGCGCTGCGCGCGGGGCTTGACGATTTCCGCGCGGCCCCCTTTTTCGGCATCGCCTTCTCTCTGGTCTATGTTCTTGGAGGGCTCGCCCTGCTCGCGGGCTTTCTGCTTATCGGGCAGAGCTGGTTGTTCATCCCCGTCGCGCTGGGGTTTCCGCTGCTTGCACCCTTCGCCGCGACCGGGCTCTACGAGGTAAGCCGCCGCCGCGAGCAGGGCGCGCCCTTGACCTGGGCTGCCGTTGCGGGCTGCGTCTTCGCGCAACGTGACCGGCAGATCCCGTCGATGGCGATGGTCATCATGCTCGCCTTCATGTTCTGGGTCTTCGTCGCGCATACGATCTTCGCGCTGTTCTTCGGGCTGCAGCCGATCACTTCCTCGGGGGCAGCGATGCTTCTTTCTGGCCCTGGACTTCTGATGCTCGCGACAGGCAGCCTGATCGGTGGCGCGATGGCGGCGGTCATGTTCGCGCTGACAGTGATCGCGCTGCCCTTGCTCCTTGATCGAGAGGTCGATTTCATCACGGCGATGATCACCTCGTTCGGCGCGGTGCGCGAAAATTTCGCGGTGATGTCCATCTGGGCGGCCCTGATCGCGGGCCTTCTGTTTCTCGCCATGACGCCGGTGTTTCTGGGTCTCTTCGCAGTGCTCCCGGTACTGGGGCATGCGAGCTGGCACATCTACCGGAAGGTGTTGCCGGGCTGACACGCGCGCGCTGGTTGAAAGCGG
>SLKB01000110.1 GCA_007134805.1 Paracoccaceae bacterium | reverse complement strand
TGGACCGGGCCGCGCATCGTGCGACAGAAGTTCGGCTGCCCGATGTCGGGCCGCACCGCCCCCATGCCAGCGATCACGCAGCGATCGTTCTGGACCTCGAAGATCTCTGATCTGCGCGGGACCCGACTGCGCCAAGACCCCTCCAGCCACTGCACCGGGGAAAACAGGAATCGCGAGTTCCCAAGCGGTAAGGCCACCCGAAGTCCTAGATATTTTTTTGCACGCCAGATTGGGACGCTTTGGGTGGCGAGGCCCGTCCGGGCCTTGAATCCTATCCCGGGTGTGAGTTCCAGCAGCTCCGGCTCACTCGAGTTGCCATGCCAGCACCAGCATCGCTCATCAGGCGCTCTCAGCCAGTTACTGAGCGGGGACGATTTCGTCTTTTGGCCCCCCCAAGCTCTGCCCGGCGAACAGATGCCGCCCAGTGACTCGCTCCGTGTGTCTGGCCATCCCGGCGTCGATCCTAAGCCGCTATTTTTGTTTTGCGCATGTCTGTCAGGATCTCGGCGGCAATCTCGAACGAGCGCACCCGCGCAGTATGATCATGGATCATTCCGGTCACCATCAGTTCATCCGGCTCGAAGGCGCTGATCAGAGCACTGAGCTGGTCCTTTACCGTCTTGGCCGAACCCGTGGCGGAACAAGCGAGCGCCTGCTCCACCTGTGCCATGACCGGCGCCGGAATATCCTTTTCGATATGCTTGGTGGGCCGCGGAAGCTTGCCGGGGCGGCCAGTGTGCAGGCGCGCGAATGCGAGCAATTGCGACGATCGCAGATAGGCTGCTTCCGCATCCGTTTGGGCTGCACAGACGCCTGCGGCGATCATCACATGGGGGCGATCCAGAAATTCGGAAGGCTGGAATGTGCTGCGATAGACATGCATTGCGCGCTCCAGCATCGCCGGGGCAAAATGCGAGGCAAAAGCATATGGCAGCCCCAGATGGGCCGCGAGCTGTGCGCCGAACAGGCTGGACCCCAGTATCCAGACCGGGACTTGCGTGCCGACTCCTGGAATCGCGCGCACTTGCGCTGCCTCTGAACTGGCGCCGAAATAGCCGATCAGTTCCTGAACGTCCCGGGGAAAGCTGTCATCGGACATCATATGGCGGCGCAGCGCACGCGCCGTGGCCATGTCAGTCCCAGGCGCGCGCCCAAGCCCCAGATCAATGCGTCCGGGATAGAGCGTGGCAAGGGTTCCGAACTGCTCGGCAATGACGAGCGGAGCATGATTGGGCAACATGATGCCCCCTGCGCCGATCCGCATGGTCCCTGTCGCGGCGGCCACATGAGCGATCACCACGGCCGTCGCAGCACTGGCGATGCCTGGCATGTTGTGATGCTCTGCAAGCCAGAAACGGTGGTAGCCAAACCGTTCGGCGGCGCGAGCCAGGTCAACTGTCTCAGCAAGCGCGTCAGCGGCGGTTTTCCCCTCGCCGATGGGGGATAGATCGAGAAGAGCGAAATCTTGCATATGTGCCTCCGATCCAGGATAGGTAAGCATCGCTTGTGACAAGGCCAAGGACAACTGCAAGGGATGATAGCACGCTTGACCCGAGGTTTGTGCGACACGTCATGCCGCCGGTCGATATGGCTCCAACGCATCGCGCAGACTTCGTCCAGTCGTGCTGCCGTGAATAGGATGAAGCGCATCGCGATTGGACGGTAGTCCCGATCCAGAAGATCTGCCGACACGCAGTCGATCGCTCGACCTGCCTGACTCCGCTTCGCCCGGGGTCCGGCTGGCCGCCAGGCCTTCCTGGTTGCGCCGAACGTCATTTCGAACTCACAGAGCAACCGCTGATCCGCGCGCGCTGGTTGCGCAGGGTGGTGCGTGTCTTGGGGGCTGCAGGGTGTCGTCGGGATCGGAGCGCTCTCGGCGCTTGCTTTCGGGGGGGTGGCCCTGATATCAGCATTCATGCACCAGACAGCGGATACCGGCGCCTTGGTGACTGCGCCCCATAGCGAAACAGCGGCACAGATCCGACCCGGCGATCTGCGCACCCCCCGTGATGATCAGGGTGTGAGGGCATGTCGGTGGCCAGACCTGCGCACGGCGCGTCGGTCGATCGACGCGCATTGCGTTCGGATCGCGCAGATTGTTGCCAGGCTCGGGGCCGGTGAAACCCCTGATCTTGGCCCCATCCCCGCCTGTCGCGCCCTTGGCACCACAGATCACGCGCGTCGCGAAACATCCCCAACTGTCCCGAACAGGATATGATATCCCATGACTCGCCCCGCAAAACGCCCCGCAAAACCGAAAAATCGGCTTGATCCCCCTGGCATGGCACAGCTCCCGGTGGTGTCGGCACCCGGCGCGGCCATGCCGCCGCGCGTGCCCGCGCAGCCCACCGCGCCCGCGTATCAGCATTTTGACCGCGCAGCGCGCGGGGTGATGGCGCGGCTCAGCGGCGGTGTCTCGTCGCATGCCTTCATCGAGGCCTGGAGCGACTGGGCGCAGCATATGGCGCGCTCGCCCGGTCGCCAGCTGGAACTGGTCGAACATGCCCAGCAAAACGCCCTGAAGCTGATGGCGATGATGATCACCCCCGAGGCCGAGGCGCCCTTTGCGCCGAAGGCCTATGATCGCCGTTTCAATCATCCCGACTGGCAGAAACAGCCCTTCCGGATGTGGCAGCAGGGGTTTCTGGCAGTGCAGGACTGGTGGGACCACGCCACCGAACCGATGCGCGGCTTGCGCCCCGAGGATGCCGAGCGGACGCGCTTTCTGGCGCGCCAGATGCTGGATCTTGCGGCGCCCTCGAATTTCCCGATGCTCAACCCCGAGATCATTGAAGCCACGCGCAACTCTGGGGGGCGCAACCTGACCGACGGGCTGGCTCATTTCACGCGCGACGTGACCAAGACACTGACGCGGCAGCGCGACCCTGCCCCGAAAGGCTATGAGATCGGCAAGGATCTGGCCTGCACGCCGGGTCAGGTGGTGT
The DNA here is from genome assembly GCA_007134805.1 of Paracoccaceae bacterium. Lineage (GTDB taxonomy): Bacteria > Pseudomonadota > Alphaproteobacteria > Rhodobacterales > Rhodobacteraceae > Roseinatronobacter. The sequence goes on along the minus strand of SLKB01000110.1, from coordinate 8,623 downwards.
TTCGCAACGATCTGTTCGAGCTGATCCAGTATTCCCCGCAGACCGAACAGGTTCATGCGCGGCCGATCCTGATCGTGCCGGCCTGGATCATGAAATACTACATTCTCGATCTGTCGCCGCATAATTCGATGGTGCGCTATCTGGTCGCGGAGGGATTTACGGTCTTCATGATCTCATGGTGCAACCCGACTGCCAGTCAGGCAGAGTTGTCGCTGGAAGACTACCGCAAGCGCGGTGTCATGGCGGCGCTCGATGCCGTCTGCGCGATCATGCCCGACACCCCGGTTCATGCGGTCGGCTATTGCCTGGGCGGCACGATACTGGCGATCACCGCCGCGAGCATGGCGCGCGATGGCGACGCGCGGCTGGGCTCGGTCACGCTGATGGCAGCCCAGGTCGATTTCATCGAGGCCGGCGAATTGCTGATGTTCCTCGATGAAAGCCAGATCGCCTTTCTCGAAGACCTGATGTGGGAGCAGGGCTATCTCGACCGCCCGCAGATGGCGCGCGCCTTTGCTGCGATCCGGTCCGAAGATCTGATCTATACCCGCAATGTGCAGCGCTATTTTCTGGGCCGTGATGATCTGCCCAGCGATATCGGTGTGTGGAATGCCGATACCACGCGCATGCCCGCGCGGATGCATTCGGAATATCTGCGCGCGCTGTTTCTGGAAAACCGGCTGACAGCGGGCCGGTTCGCGGTCGAGGGAAGGGTGATCGCGCTGAAGGACATCGATGCGCCGCTTTTTGTCGTCGGCACGGAAACCGATCATATCGCGCCTTGGCGGTCGGTCTACAAGACGCAGCTCTTCACCGATTGCGACCTGACTTTCGTGCTGACCAAGGGCGGCCATAATGGCGGCATCCTGAGCGAGCCGGGCCACAAGGGCCGCCATTACCGCATCTCGCACCGCCCGGCCGGGGCGCTCTATCTTGGCCCTGATGCCTGGCTCGACCAGCATGACCCAAAGCCGGGATCGTGGTGGCCCGACTGGGCGGACTGGCTGCGCGCCAGAGGGGGCGAGATGGTCCCGGCCCCTGCCATGGGCGCCCCGGAGAAAGGGTATGGGCCAAAGATCACGGCGCCTGGCAGCTACGTGTTCCAGCCGTGACAGATCAGGCGGCGCGGGGCCTCGCCTACCGCCGCGCGCACGCCGCGCCTGCAGCTTGCGGCTGACGCGTCAGTCATTCACCCCGTCGAGCCCGATGCTGGAGGCCACCAGAATCAGCGCGACAATCGCGAGCACGATCTGCACACCCGAGACAGCCGCCACGAGCGGGGTATTGGTCGTTTGCACCAGAGCCAGCAACTCGACCGGGAGGGGCCGGTCGCGAAAGCCATGGGTGAAGATGGCAACCGAGATATTGTCGAACCCCTCGATGAAGGTGAACACCGCGCCGGCCAGGATTGCCGGCATCAGCAGCGGGAAGGTCACAGTGCGCAGGGTCTGGAAGGGGCTCGCGCCGAGATTTGCAGCCGCCTCTTCAAGGGCCGGGTCCATGCGTTGCAGCCGGCTCATGAGGGTGCGCACCATGACGGCGAGCACGAAGACCGTGATCGAGATGGATTGCAGGCCGATCGAGGGGCTGACCCCGATCGCTGCCGCCGCGAAGAGCACCGCCACGCCCAGCACGATCCCCGGCACCATATGCGGGATCAGCACGAAGATCGACAGGGCGGTTGTCCCGCGGAACTGTCCCCGCACGCAGACCAGCGCCGTGGGCACCCCCAGGATGATGCAGAGCAGGGTCACGGTGATGCCGACCTGCAGACTGTTCAGCATCGCCTCGACCAGGACGCGCTGCTCGAAGACGCGCAGATACCAGTCGAAGGTGAAGCCCTGCGGTGGAAAGGAGACGAAGGCGCGCGTGTCGAACGAGATGATCAGCACGATGACCGAGGGGGCAACCAGAAGGAACAGGGCGAAGAGCCCCAGCGCCACGATTGTCGCCGTGCCGAGCAGATCCCCGATGGCAAGGCGATCCGGAAGTCTCATGCGATCTGTCCTTTCATCCCTGCCGCCCGCGCGTCCAGCGCGTGAAATGGTTGGTCACAAGCGCGATGCCCACCAGAACGACGAGGCAACTTGCCATCAGAAGAAGCGACATCACCGAGGCCTTGCTCCATTCCAGCGAATAGACGACCTGTTCATAGATCATGGTGGCCGCGTTCAGATAATTCCCGCCGCCCAGAAGCTGGGGCACGACGAAGGTCGTGTAGCTGAGCGTGAAGACAAGCGCCGCACCCGTGCCGATCCCCGGCGCGCTGAGCGGCAGGATCACGTGCCTGAGCGTGCCCATCCGGCTTGCGCCCAGATTGGCCGAGGCCTCTTCGAGGCTGCGGTCATGACGGCTCATCACGGCGATCAGCGGCAGGATCATCACGGGCAGGTGGATCTGCACCATGCCGATCAGCACGGCCCAATGCGTGTTCACGATGCGCAGGGGCTGGTCGATCAACCCCATGCCGAGCAGGGCATTGTTCAGCACCCCGCGCCCGCCCAGAATGACCAGCCACGCATAGGTGCGCACGATCCCGCTGGTCAGGAGCGGCGCGATTGTCACGATCAGGATCGCGCGACGGGTCCATCTGCCCCCGATCAGGAACAGATAGGCGACCGGATAGCCCAGCAGCAGGCAGATCGCGGTCGTGCTGAGCGCAAGCGACATCGAGCGCTGAAACGTCGTCCAGTAGAGCGGATCGGTGAGCACATTGCCGAGGTGCCGCATCGAGAAGGTCTGGTCGATGATCTGCCCGCGCGACACGGAAAAATCGCTGAACCCCAGCGAGAGCAGCATCACGAAGGGGATGACGGCGACGATGACCAGGATGAGGATGGCCGGCACGGCCGGCCAGACACCCTGCCCCGAAAGCAGCTTGTCCATGAGCCAGTCCACAGGCTTCTGCCGGTCAGGCGGTGCGGGGATCGCAACCATCATGCCTCCGGGTAGACCTTGCAGAATTCGGGGTCGATCACCTCGAGGCTTACGGCATCGCCTTCACCCCAGGGCCGGATCCGGTCCCGCCGCAGGGCCACGACATGCATATCCGACTGGCCCGCAGTGATGGTGTATTCGATCAGCGGGCCGACATTGCGCTGGAAGCGCACCTGCCCCTGCCACGGGCCGGGCCCCTGCGGTATCGCGCGCAGGTTATGCGGGCGGATCATGACGCGCACCGGGCCCTGCGCCTCGGTGGCGAGGGTCTGACCGTCGGGCAGGGTCACCTTGCCATCGCGCACCTCGGCCGGGATGAAATTGGACAGGCCGATGAAATCGGCAACATAGGCCGTGGCGGGCCGGTCGAAGATCTCATCGGGCGGGGCGACCTGCTCGATCCGCCCGCCGCGCATCACGGCGATGCGGTCCGAGAGGGTGAGCGCCTCTTCTTGGTCATGCGTGACGAAGATCGCGGTCATGCCGAGACGCTTGATCAGCTCGCGCAGCTCGACCTGCATGGTGCCTCGCAGCTTGGCATCCAGCGCGTTGAACGGCTCGTCAAGCAGCAGGACCCGCGGCTCCAGCACCAGCACCCTGGCAATGGCGACGCGCTGTTGCTGCCCCCCCGAGAGTTGCGAGGGGTAGCGTGTCTCGAAGCCGCGAAGCGAGACTGACGCCAAGGCGTCGGCCACGCGGCGCGCGATCTCGCGCCGCGGAACGCCGTGCATCTTGAGCCCGTAGGCGACATTGCCCTCGACAGTCAGATGCGGGAACAGCGCATAACTCTGGAAGACCACACCAACGGGGCGGCGATTGACAGGCACGGGGATCGTGTTGCGCCCGTCAATCAGGATGGCGCCCTTCTCTGGTGTCAGGAAGCCGGCGATGCAGCGCAGGAGTGTCGTCTTGCCGCAGCCCGACGAGCCGAGAAGCGTGACAATCTCGCCCTCGGACACATCGATCGAGCAGTCGTCGAGCACGGTGAATGTGCCGAATCGCTTGCTCACCTTGTCGATGCGCAGCACCTGCGCCGCATCGGCTGCGGACGCCAGGGACAGATCCCGCGCCAGGGTCATCCGGCAAACATGCGGTCGAAATCGGCCACCGTGTCGCCCCGCAGCGGCGCAACTGTCGGCCAGTCAAGCGATGTCATGCTGTCGCGTTCTTCAGGGGTCGAGGGCACATAGGCGCGGCCTTCTTCGGGCACCTCGATCCCTTCGCGGACAGTGCCGAAGAAGAAGGGCGCGCCACCGATGAATTGCTGGCTTTCCTCTTCGAGCAGGATGTCGGCGAATTCGTGTACCAGATCGCGGGTGCCGTCTGCAGTGTTGATGAAATGCACGATGTTCGAGGGCAGCATCAGCGGGCCGGGCCCTGCAATCTTGACATAGCCGATCGGCAGCCCGGCCGCGGCAGCAAGGGCAGAGTTGACATGCCACAGGGGCGCCAGATCGATCTCGCCGCGTTCCAGCATCTGCTGGAGAAGCGGCGGGCTGCGACCGACAAGCGGCTCGAGCTCCATCCATTTTTCCAGCGCGAACTGCATGTCGTCCTCGGCGCGGTCGAAGGCCAGATTGGTCGCGGCCAGAACCCCCAGCCCGAGATTGGATTGCGGCCGTGCCATGCCCACGCGGCCTGCGAATTCAGGATTCCACAGATCGGCCCAGGTCTCGGGCGGGGTGTCGATCGCCTCGGTGTTGTAGGCGACGCCGATCCCCTCGAAACTGATCGGGCAGCCCGTGTCATAGCCATAGGGCGGGAAGCGGGGGTCGACATTGGCGAGGTTGGGGATCATGCCCATGTCGAGCGGTTCGAGCACGTCTTCATCGAGCGCGTTGATGATCGCGGGCGAGCCCATCACGGCCAGATCATAGGGCGAATCGCCGCGCGCGGCGCGGATCTGCGCCAGCGCCTCGGTCGACAACCCGCCGATGATCCGCAAGGTCACGCCCGGATTGCGGCGGCCCAGCTCTTCGCCGGCGCGGATCAGGGGCTGATCCTGCTCGTTCCCGTATCCGATCATCACCAGTTCGCGTGACTGTGCCCGCAGGATGGTCGGCGCGGACAGCGCCACGGTTCCCATCATTCCCCCAAGAACTGTTCTCCGCTTCAGTCTCATCGTGACCTCCTGTCGAGCTTATCCTACCGCACCTCAGCGTGCGCCTTCCTCATCTCTTCTTTCATCGTTGGACAAATCAAAAGTTTTCGCAAGAAAAAATACGGTATGGTTAAAATTTGGTCGCAACGCGACGATCCTGGTGCCCTGTGGTCAGAATTGCGGCAGCGGCACCGGGGCGGTCAGGCGCGCAGCACCTCGAGCCCCTTCGCCTCGAGCGCCTGAATGTCCGAGGGCTTGGCATCCGAGTCGGTGATGAGGGTGGTGATCTCGTCCAGATCGGCGATCCGGGCCCCGGCGACATGGCTGATCTTGCCGTGATCGCCCAGCATCACGGCCCGCCGGGCCGAGGCGAGCATCGCCCGCTTGATCGGGATCTCGTCGAGGAAGGCATTGGTGAAGCCCCGCTGCGCATCGATCCCGGCGCAGCACAGATAGGCGCAATCCGCATTGACCTCTTCGAGCAGAAACGTGCCATAGGGCGGAATCAGCGAGCGGGAATTGCTGTTCCGGCCGGATTTCTTGAGCTTTCCGCCAGTGACAAACACGGTCACGCCCGGGTTCTGGTTCAGTGTGAGCGCGATATCGAGACTGCTGGTCAGGACCACGACATCGCGCAGGTCATCGGGCAGCGCCGCCGCCATGGCCAGCGTTGTCGTCCCGGCATCGAGGATGATGGTCTCGCCATCGCGCACCATCCGTGCGGCCATGGCACCGATACGCTCTTTTTCCGTGTCGAAACTGTGCATGATCAGGTCAAGCGGGCGCTGGAAACGCGCGGGACGCACGGCCATCGCCCCACCCCGGATGCGCCGCAGCAGGCGGCGCCGGTCCAGCAGGTCCAGATCCGTCCGGATCGTCACCGCCGAGACGCCGAGAGCGTCGGCAAGATGCGTCACCTCGACCATGCGATGCTCTTCGACCATGTCGAGGATTCGCTGATGGCGTGGTGCAAGAAGCGGCAACGCGCTTTCGGCTTCACCCATTCCCCCATCCTTTTCTTGCGTTTCAAAATAAAATGACAAATAACGCAAATATACCTGTCGCGCCATCCCGCCCGATGCGCGTGGCTTCGGACCAGACCAGAGGAGAGTTTGATGACCATCGCAGAGCGTATCAAGGCCATTCAGCGCGAATCGTCCTCGGACGCCCCCGGCGACCCCGAGCGGTTCCGGCGCGTGGCGCTGACCAAGGCCGAGATGATGTCCCAGGCGAAGGCCATCCGCGAGACACTCGAGGCCAATCGCGCGCCGCTGGCGCAGATCGCGGCCGATCTGGCGCCGCGTCAGATCCGGCGCGTGGTGATGATCGGCTGCGGCGATTCGTGGATTTCCGGCTACGGGGTGCGCCACGCGATGGAGCAGGCGCTCGGGGCCGTGTGCGAGCCCTATGAGGCGTTCGATTTCGACTGCTACGGCACGGAGATGGCCGACGCGGGCACGATCGTGATCGGCCTGTCTTCGAGCGGCAAGACCGAACCTGTAATCGAAGGAATGAAGAAGGCCGCCGCGCGCGGCGCCTACACGATCGGGCTGTCGAACACGCTGGGCTCGCCCCTGATGGAGGAATTCCCCGGCGCGCTGCATATCCGCGCCACGCGTGGCGGCTGGCCAACCCAGTCGAGTACGGCCGCGATGGCGCTGAAGCTGGCGCTTGCCACGGAGATCGCGCGCGCGAAGGGCACGCACCCCGATATCGTCGCCGAGCTTGACGCGGGGCTCGCGGCGCTGCCTGACCAGGTGGATGCGGTTGCACAGGCCTTCTACACCCCGGCCGAGGAGTTGGCGCGCAAGCTCGCGCGCGCCGACCTCGTCCTGCTTTGCGGGGCGGGCGGCGCCTATGCGCCTGCGGCCTTCGGCGCGGCCAAGCTCAAGGAACTCGCGCCGATCCACGCGATTTCCTTCCCGCTCGAGGAGTATCACCATTATCGGACCCAGAAGGCGGGGGATCCGCTGTTTCTGATCGCGCCCGATGCGCAGAGCCACCAGCGCGCGGTCGAGACGGCGATCATGAGCCGTGGCTGCGACGGCTTCTGCGTGGCCCTCGTGCCCGAGGGCGAGACCGAGATCGCCGGGATTGCCGATCTGGCCTGGCACCTTCCCAGGGTCGGCGACGCCTTCGCGCCGATCCTCTATGCGGTTCCGCTGCATCTCTTCGGCTATCACGCCGCGGTCGAGCGCGATGCGCTCGGGCTTGGGGCGCCCCGGCTGGGCGGTTGATCGGGTGCCAGGGCGCAGGGTCGATCTGGTGACTATCGGCGGGTTGACCGTCGATAATGTCATTGCCGCGGATGGCCGGGTGGGTCTGGCTCAGGCGGGCGGCAACGGGGCCTATTCAGCCGTCGGGGCGCGGCTGTGCGGCGGGAATGTCGGGCTTGTCAGCCATGCCGTGGCCAGCTACCCGCGCGCGGTCATCGACCGGCTGGAGCAGGCCGGGATCGACCTTGGCGGGGTGGTCTGGTCAGAGGCGCAGCTTGCGGCCTGCAACTGGTTCATCTACGAGCCAGATGGAAGGCGCGAGGAGCATCTCCAGAGCCCACCCGAGGCGCTGGCCGAGGCGGGGTTTCCCACGGACAGGTTGACACCGGCGCAGATCGCGACGTTCCGCGCGGTCCTAGAGAGCCGCGAGAGCAGTGGCGAGATCAGTTATTCGAAATTCCGCCTGACCCGGCCCCTGCGCCCCGAACAGGTGCCCGCGCATTTCCTGCAGGCGCGCGGTGTCCATCTGGCGCCCAGCCAGCCCGAGGTGATGGAGGCAATGCACGCGCGCTTTGCCCCGGGCGGGGCGCTCGTCACCGCCGATCCCGGCTGGCAACTGGCCGCGCATCCGCTCGCGCGCCTGACCGCGATCCTGGGGCGGCTCGATGCCTTCCTGCCCAGCGAGGTCGAACTCTCGGCGCTTTTGCCCGGCGCGAGGCCCGCGGACGGGCTGGCCATCCTGGCGCAGCACTGCCCTGGTGCGCTTGCCGTGAAACTCGGGCCCGAAGGCGTGCTTGTCTGGGACCGCGCGGCACGCCGCGCTGTGCCCGTCCCGCCGGTTGCCGCCGATACTGTCGATCCCACCGGGGCGGGTGACGCGTTTTGCGGCGGGTTTCTTGCCGGGCTTGTGCAGACGCGCGACCCGGTGCAGGCAGCGCAGTGCGGCGCCTGGGCCGCAGCCCGGGTCGTGGCAGCATTCGGGGCCGATGGCGCGCTGGCCTCCCTTCCCGCGGACCCTGCCCTCGCTCACGGGAACCCTGCGACATGACGCGCCCCCTCTTCCAGACATCTGAACCGCTGGTCATCGCAGCCTTGCATCTGCCCGATTTCGCGCGCGGCCCGCAGCGCCCGGTCGGCTGGCTTGAGGAATATGTTGCCACCAATGCCCGGGTCTTTGCCGAAGCGGGCATTCCATGGGTCAAGTTGCAGGATGCAACCCGCAGCGCGGACACGGCCGCGCGCCCCGAAACCCTTGCCCTGATGGCGAGCCTCGGGCGTCTGATCCGGCAGGAATGCCCGGAGCTTGGCCTCGGGATCATCATTGAGGCGCATGACCCCAGGGCCGCGATTGCCGTCGCGCACGCGACCG
>SLKB01000352.1 GCA_007134805.1 Paracoccaceae bacterium | reverse complement strand
GCATAGGGGTCGATCAGCAGCTTGTGCGGGTTGAAGCGGTGCCCCTCTTCGGGCGCATAGGGGCCATGGACGCGGTAGCCATATTGCTGCCCCGGCCGCATCCCCGAGATATAGCCATGCCAGACATGGCCATCGCGCTCGGCCAGATCGATGAGCAGCACCTCCTGGCCCTGCTCGTCGAACAGACACAGCGTGACGCGCGTCGCGTGTTGCGAGAAGACGGCGAAATTCACCCCCTCGCCATCGAAGGTGGCGCCCAGCGGATTGGATCGCCCGGCCGTCAGGTGAAAGGAACCGATCATGTGCTCTCGCCGAGTATGTCCCTGTAAAGCTGCGCATATGCTGCGGCCGAATGATCCCAGCCGACCGGATGGGCCATAGCATTGCGCATCATCGCGCGCCAGAGCTTCGGTTGGGCGTAGAGCGCGCAGACCCGCCCCAGCGCCGCACCGAGCGCCGCAGCGGTCACAGGGCTGAACTGCACGCCGGTTGCCACCACCTTGCCCGCAAGCGTCGCCGGGCTCGCCGGGATCACCGTATCGGCAAGCCCCCCGGTCAGCGCCACGACCGGCAATGTGCCATAGCGCAGCCCGTAAAGCTGCGTGAGCCCGCAGGGCTCGAAGCGCGAAGGCACCAGGATCGCATCGCCCCCCGCCAGCATCCGGTGCGACAGCGCCTCGTCATAGCCGATGCGCACGCCCACTTGCGGATGCGCGGCCGCCGCCTGAAAGGCCTGCTCCAGCCCCGGGTCGCCACTGCCCAGAAGGGCCAACTGCCCGCCGCGCTCCAAAAGCGCGGGCAGCGCCTCGATGAGCAGATCCAGCCCCTTCTGCGCGGTCAGCCGCGAGATCACGATGCACAAGGGCCCTTCAGCCTCTGGCAGGCCGAACTCGGCGCGCAACGCGGCCTTGTTGGCGGCCTTTCCCTTCGCCGCCTTGTAGGGCGTGATCAGCGGGTCGGTCTCGGGGTCCCAGACCTGCGTGTCGATCCCGTTGAGAATGCCAGACAACTGCCCGCGCCGCGCGCGCAACACGCCGTCGAGCCCCATCCCGAACGCGGGGCTCAGCAATTCCTCGGCATAATTGGGCGAGACCGTCGTCAGCCGGTCCGCCCAGATCAGCCCCGCCTTCAGCGCCGAGATCTGGCCCCAGTATTCCAGCCCCTCGGGCGTGAAATCCGCCGGATCGAGCCGCAGCGACCCCAGCCGCGAGGCCGGCGCGAGCCCCTGGAACGCGATATTGTGGATCGTCAAAACCGACGCCACCTTCCCCGCCGCCGTTGAGCGCGCGAGGTAATAGGGCGCCAACCCTCCCTGCCAGTCATGCGCATGCACCAGCGCCGGGCGCCAGTCCGGGATCAGCCCGCCCGCGATCTCGGCGGCAACCCATGACAGCGCGGCGAAGCGTTCGGGATTGTCCGGCCAGTCCGCGCCGGTCTCGCCCAGATAGATCCCTGCCCCGCGCGTGAACAGGTGCGGCGCGTCCAGCACCAGAAGATCCAGCCCGCCGCCGCGCGCGCGCAGCACCCGCGCCGGGCCGCCAAAGCATGACGGCACCTCCGCGCAAATCCGCGGCGCCTCCAGTGCTGCCATGACCGCCGGATAGCCCGGCAGCAGCGTGCGCATGCCCACCCCGTGCGCGCGCAGCGCGCCGGGCAGCGCGCCCGCCACATCCGCAAGCCCGCCCGTCTTGACCAGCGGTGCGGCTTCCGATGCGACCGAGAGAACCGCGATCACCGCGCCGCCAGCCATCGCTCGACCATGGGCTTGGTGATCAGCGTCACCCCGCGCTCGGACACGCGGAAATGCTTGGCGTCCTCGCTCGGGTCCTCGCCCACCACCAGTCCCGCCGGGATCACCACGCCGCGATCGATGACGCATTTGCGCAGCCGCGCCGACCGGTGCACCACCACCTGCGGCAACACCACCGCATGATCGAGCACGGCATAGGAATTGGTGTGCACCTGCGTGAACAGCAGCGAATTGCGCACCTCGGTGCCCGAAATGATGCAGCCCCCCGATACCATCGACGAGATCGCCACCCCCCGCCGGTCCCGCTCGTCATGGATGAATTTCGCCGGCGGCACCGATTCCGAATAGGTCCAGATCGGCCAGCGCTTGTCCCACAGATCCAGCGTGGGCGTGAAATCGGTCAGGTCGATATTGGCCTGCCAGAACGCGTCGATCGTGCCCACATCGCGCCAATAGGCCTCGGTATCGCTGTCGCGCACGCAGGATTCGTCGAACCGGTGCGCGATCGCCTTGCCGTTCTTCACGATCTCGGGGATCAGGTCATTGCCGAAATCATGGCTCGAATTCGGATCATCCGTGTCGCGCAGCAACAGATCGCGCAGGAAGGGCCAGGAAAACACATAGATCCCCATCGACGCGAGCGCCTTGTCCGGCGCGCCCGGCATCGCCGGCGGATCGGCCGGTTTTTCGAGGAACGAGATGATGCGCGCATGCTCGTCCACCGCCATCACCCCGAAGGCCGAGGCTTCCGCGCGCGGCACGGTCAGACATCCCACCGTGACATCCGCGCCCGCGCTCACATGCTGGCGCAGCATCACCTCGTAATCCATCTTGTAGATGTGATCGCCCGCCAGAATGACAATGTAATCAATCCCGTAGCTGTCGATGATGTCGATGTTCTGGGTCACCGCATCGGCCGTGCCGCGATACCACATGTTCTCGCCCATCCGCTGCGAGGCCGGCAGGATATCGAGATATTCATTGCGCTCGGCGCGAAAGAAGTTCCAGCCGCGCTGGCAATGGCGGATCAGCGAATGCGCCTTGTATTGCGTGGCCAGCGCCATGCGCCGGATCCCCGAGTTCAGCGCGTTCGACAGCGCGAAATCGATGATCCGCGTCTTGCCGCCGAAATAGACCGCCGGCTTCACCCGGTTATCGGTCAACTCCTTCAGCCGCGATCCCCGCCCGCCGGCCAGCACGAAGGCCATCGAGCGCTGCCCCAATCTTGAAACCTCTGCCATCTGTCCCCCCCTTTTTTGTGGCTCCTGTTGTCAGTCCTGTCGCAGCCGGAAGAACAGCACCGACAGCGGCGGCAGCGTCACGCGGATATGCTGCGCCATGCCGTCCCACGCGGCCGCGATACTGTCGCACCCGCCCATATTGCCGCGATTGCCCCCGCCATAAAGGCTGGCATCAGTGTTGAGCACTTCCGCCCAATGCCCCGGCGCGGGCACGCCCACCGCCAGATCCGTCCGCTCGATCGGTGTGAAATTGCACAGCACCACCACTGGCGCATCACCCTCGGCACCATGGCGCGCGAAGGCGAGCTTCGAGATGCCCGGGTCATTCGCGATCCACTGAAATCCCGCCGGGTCGCAATCGCGCCGGTGCAGCGCCGGTGTCGTGCCATAAAGCCGGTTGAGGTCGCGCACCAGCGCCTGCACCCCGCGATGGCTCTCGCGCCCGAGCGCGTCCCAATCCACCGTCTTGTCATGGTTCCACTCGCCATATTGCGCGATCTCGCAGCCCATGAAGATCAGCTTCTTGCCGGGAAAGCCCCACATATAGCCGTAATAGGCCCGCAGATTGGCGAATTTCTCCCACTCGGTGCCGGGCATCTTGTCGATCATCGCGCCCTTGCCATGGACCACTTCGTCATGGCTGATCGGCAGGATGAAATTCTCGGTAAAGGCCCAGTCAATCGGGAAGGTCATCAGGTGATGATCATGGCTGCGATAGATCGGGTCCTTCTCGATATAGCGCAGCGAGTCGTTCATCCAGCCCATGTTCCACTTGAACCCGAAGCCCAGCCCGCCCGCGTCCACCGGGCTCGACACGCCCGGGAATGCTGTCGATTCCTCGGCGATGGTCATGATGCCCTCGACCTCGCCATAGGCGAGCGTGTTCATCTCGCGCAGAAAGGCGATGGCTTCCAGATTCTCGCGCCCGCCATGGATATTGGGCACCCATTCGCCGTCCTTGCGCGAATAATCCCGGTAGAGCATCGAGGCCACCGCATCCACGCGCAGCCCGTCGGCGTGGTATTCCTTCAGCCAGTAAAGCGCATTGGCCGTGAGGAAATTCTTCACCTCGGTGCGGCCGTAATTGTAGATCAGGGTGTTCCAGTCCTGATGGAACCCCTCGCGCGGGTCGGCATGTTCATAAAGATGCGTGCCGTCGAACTGCGCGAGCCCATGCGCATCGGCCGGGAAATGCCCCGGCACCCAGTCGAGGATCACGCCCAGCCCCGCCCGGTGCGCGGCATCCACCAGATCGCGGAATTCATGCGGCGGGCCGAAGCGGATCGTGGGTGCATACATCCCCACGGGCTGATAGCCCCAGGAGCCGTCGAAGGGAAACTCGCTGATCGGCAGGAACTCCAGATGCGTGAAGCCCATTTCGCGCGCATAGGCCACCAGTTCCTCGGCCAGTTCGCGGTAGCTCAGCGGCCGCCCCCCCTCGTCCCAGCGCCGCTTCCACGAGCCCAGATGCACTTCATAGATCGAGATCGGCTGATCGCGCCAGTTGAGCCGCGTGCGCCGGGCCATCCAGTCCTGATCCTTCCAGCCATAGCCGGAAATATCGCGCACGATGGAGGCCGTCTCGGGCGGGTGCTGCGATCCGAAGCCCACCGGATCGGCCTTGAGGGAAATCGCGCCCTGCGCCGTGACCAGCTCGTATTTGTAGGGCTCGCCCGCATCGATGCCGGGCAGGAACAGCTCCCACACGCCCGACGCGCCGAGGCACCGCATCGGGTGCTGCGCGCCGTTCCAGTGGTTGAACCCGCCCACCACCGAAACCCGCCGCGCATTGGGCGCCCAGAGCGCGAAATGCACCCCCGCGACGCCGTCATGCACGCGCACATGCGCACCAAGCGCCTGCCAGAGCGCGCGATGCGTCCCCTCGCCCAGCAGATACTGATCCATCTCGCCTAGGGTGGGGCCGAAGCGGTAGGGGTCGTCATGCTCCCAGGTGGCGCCATCCGCATAGGTGGCGCGCAGCCGGTAGGCGGGGCCATCGGGCACCTCGCCCGCGAATACGGCCCCCGCCAGCCGCGGCAGATCGACTGTCTCGCCCGGAAAGATCGCCTCGAGCCGCTCCGCCGCGGGGGCCATGGCGACCAGCCAGCGCGCCCCCCCTGCCCGGTGCGGGCCCAGCACGTCGAAAGGCGCGCCATGCCTTGCCTGCAAGAGCAGATCCAGATCCTCGGGGCGCATATGCGGCGGCAGGCTTGGCGCTGCTGTCATCTTGTCCCTTTCTCGTCGCGTTCTGGTTTACCCTACGGATTTCCGCGCGATCACGAACCCGCTTGGCGCGAAGCTTACCTTGCCCTTGCCCAGTTGAACACCCTCCGAGATCAGCGGCGCCAGACCTGCATCCAGCGCGCAGGAATGCCGCTCGGCCGAGAGGTTGAACAGGCACACCAGCCCCGCGCCGCGCGTGAAGCCCAGGATCGGGTCGGGCAGATCCAGAAAGGTCATATCGCCCCGCCGCAGGTCATCCTCGGCCCGGCGCAGCGCCAGCATCTCGCGGTAGAAATTCAGCACCGAGCCCGGCGCCTCCTGCGTGTCGACCGCGCGGGCAAGTTGCGGCGGCTTGACCGGCAGCCATGTCTCGGCCGCGCGCGAGAAGCCGCCATGGGGCTTGTCCACCTCCCAGACCATCGGCGTGCGGCACCCGTCGCGCCCCTTGGTATGAGGCCAGAAATTGATCGCCTCGGGGTCGGTCAGCTCATGGAACTCCATCTCGGTATCGGTCTGGCCCAGCTCCTCGCCCTGATAAAGGCAGACCGAACCCTTGAACGACAGAAGAAGCGCCGCCGATTGCCGCGCCAGCGCGTCGCGATCCTTGGCGTGCGGCATGAAGCGCGTGACATGGCGCGGCACATCATGGTTGGAAAACGCCCAGCAGGGCCAGCCCTTCGGCGCCTTGCGAAAGAACTCCTCAAGGCGCGAGCGGAAGAATTCGGGGCTGTAGTTCGGCCCCAGCAACTCGAAGGAATAGGCCATGTTGAGCCGCGCGCCGCTGGTGTATTGCCCCATCAGCTTGATCGAATGATGCGTGTCGCCCACCTCGCCCACAGTGGCGCGGGCGTCGTATTCATCCATCACCTTGCGGATCTGCTCCATGAAGGTGAGATTTTCAGGCTGGCTTTTGGAAAACAGGCAATACTGCATGTCATAGGGCCGGAACGCATCCTGCGACCATGACAGGTAATTGGCCGGATTGTCGCGCAACAGCTTGTCGTGGAAATAGTAGTTGACCGTGTCGAGGCGAAAGCCATCCACGCCGCGATCGAGCCAGAAGCGCATCACGTCGAGCAGATACTCCTGCACCTCCGGGTTGTGGAAGTTCCAGTCGGGCTGTTCCTTCAGGAAATTGTGCAGGTAATACTGCTTGCGCAGCGGATCCCATTGCCAGGCAGGCCCGCCGAAGATCGACTGCCAGTTGTTGGGCGGCGACCCGTCAAGCTTCGCATCCGCCCAGACGAACCAGTCGGATTTCGGATTGTCGCGCGACTGGCGCGAGGCCTGGAAGAAGGGGTGCTCATCCGAGGCATGCGAGATCACCATGTCGATGATCACCTTCAGGCCCAACTCATGCGCGCGCGCAATGATCGCGTCGAAATCCTCGAGCGTGCCGAAGGTCGGGTCGATGTCGTAATAGTCCGAGACATCATAGCCCATGTCCTTCATCGGCGAGGGAAACACCGGCGAGAACCAGATCGCATCCACCCCGAGGCTTGCGACATGATCAAGCCGCGCGGCAATCCCCGCCAGATCGCCGATCCCGTCGCCCGACTGGTCCATGAAGGACCGCGGATAGATCTGGTAGGTGACCGATCCGCGCCACCATTCGCTGTCTTGTGTCATCCTGGCCTGTCCCTTCCTGCCTGCAACCCTGCGGGTCCAACTCTGGGCATCGAACTCTGGGCACCGAACTCTGGGCACCCAACCCTAAGCATCCAACCCTAAGCATCATTATGCGTTAGCCCTAACATGCAGGCGCCAGATAAAGCCAGCGCGCGCCCCTTTGCAAGCGCTTCGGGGCGGGGGCGGCACGGCGAGCCGCCTGCAGCCGCCTGCCCGCCTCTTTCCGCGCCATGCGCAGACCAGCGGCGGGGCGGGGCCGGGGAGGAAAGTTGGCGGCGGCGGCGGGGAGGAAAGCGCACGCTCAAGGTGCCTGCCGGCACCCGTCGCGCGCGCTTGGCCCCTGCGCGCAGGGGCTGCCCCGGTGGCCTGCGGGCGCGCCCTCACCCGGGCGTGAAAGCGGCCCGCTTTGCGCTTGACCTCCAGGGGCTTTGCGATGAGGTTGCGCGCGAACAGCGCAGGACACAAGATGACTGGCCACACCCCCCCTTTCGCCCCGTTCGAGTGGATGATCGCCTGGCGCTATCTGCGCGCGCGCCGCGCCGAAGGGGGGGTCAGCGCGATGACCGTGATCTCGTTTCTGGGCATCATGCTCGCGGTCTTCGCGCTGATTGCCACGCTCGCCGTGCGCTCGGGGTTTCGCGCCGAATTCGTCGACACGATCCTGGGCGCGAATGCGCATGTCACGGTCTATGCCGCGCTCCATGTCGATGATGCCGGGCGCACGAGCCGCGTGATCGAGGAGTATGCCGCGATGGCCGAGCGGGTGGCCGCGGTGCCCGGCGTGACCCGCGTGGCACCCCTGATCAAGGGCCAGGTCATGGGCTCGGCGCATGGGCGCAACACCGGGATCGAAGTGTTCGGGATCGCCCGCGATGACCTGATGACCATCCCGCGCGTGGCCGACAGCGCGGATGCGATCGGCGATATCGATCGCTTCGACGAGGGCGTGGCGATCGGGTCCGGGGTCGCGCGCGAGTTGAACCTGAGCCTTGGCGATTCGATCCGCGTGATCTCGCCCGACGGGGCGCGCACGGCCTTCGGGACCTCGCCGCGCATCTCGGCCTATGAGGTGGTCTATATCTTCTCGGCCGGGCGCTATGATATTGACCGGACACGATTATACATGCCCTTCGCCGAGGCGCAGATCTTCTTCAACCGCGACGGGGTCGCCGATGAGCTGGAGGTGATGGTCGCCAACCCCGACCAGATCGACGCGATGCGCGCGGCCCTTCTGCGCGCAGGCGGCGAGCACGCGATGCTCTGGACCTGGCGCGACAGCGCGGGGTCGTTCCTGCGCGCGCTCGATGTGGAGGACAATGTGATGTTCGTGATCCTGTCGATCCTGGTGCTGATCGCGGCGATGAACATTATCTCGGGGCTGATCATGCTGGTCAAGAACAAGGGCCGCGATATCGGCATCCTGCGCACGATGGGGCTGTCCGAAGGCTCGGTGCTGCGGGTCTTCTTCATCTGCGGGGCCTCGGTGGGGGTGCTGGGCACGATCGCGGGGGTGATCCTGGGCTGCCTCTTCGCGATCTATATCGACCAGATCTTCAGCGCGGTGAACTACCTCGCGGGCGGCGGGGTCTGGGACCCCTCGATCCGCGGGATCTACGATCTGCCGGCGCAGTTGCGGCTCGAAGATGTGCTCAAGGCGGTCGGGCTGTCGCTGGGCCTGTCCTTCATCGTGACGATCTTTCCCGCGCGCCGGGCCGCGCGGATGAACCCGGTCGAGGCGTTGCGCTATGAATGACCAGGCGCTGGTCCTCAGCGATATCTCGAAGACCTACAATGCCGGCCGGCCCAATGAGGTGCAGGTGCTGCGCGGCGCGTCGGTCACGCTCGATCGCGGCGAGGTGGTGGCGCTGGTCGCGCCGTCGGGGGCGGGGAAATCGACGCTCCTGCATATCGCGGGGCTGCTCGACACGCCCGATAGCGGCCGCGTGAGCATCGACGGCGCCGACATGACGCGGCTTGGCGACCGCGCGCGCACAGCGGCGCGGCGCCGGCAGGTGGGCTTCATCTATCAGTTCCATCATCTGCTGCCCGAATTCTCGGCGCTGGAAAACATCGTGCTGCCGCAGCTTGCCAATGCAGTGCCCAAAGCGCGCGCGCAGGCGCATGCGGAGGATCTGCTGGCGCGCGTGGGCATCGCCGCGCGCGCCGATCACCGCCCCGCCGCCCTGTCGGGGGGCGAGCAGCAGCGCGTGGCCTTCTGCCGGGCGCTGGCCAATGCCCCGAGCCTTCTGCTGGCCGATGAGCCCACGGGCAACCTGGACCCCGCGACCTCGGATCAGGTCTTTGCGACGCTGATGGCGCTGGTGCGCGACACAGGGCTTTCGGCGCTGATCGCCACGCATAATCTCGACCTTGCGCGCCGGATGGACCGCGTGGTGCATCTGCAGGATGGTCGGATCAGCGCCTGACGGCGCGGGGGGGAGGAGCGCCCGCTGCGCCGTGCCCCCAAGGGGCACATCTCGCGGGCGCTGCCCGGCGATGCCCGCCGGGCGGGTGCGGCGTGCGGGCGGCCGAGTTACAGATCCTGCGTGGCGCCGATGTCGTCGCCTTGCGGAAAGGGCATTGTCGCTTCGGCATCGAACAGGCTGCCCAAGCGCTGCGTCACGCTCAGCAGAAGCGTCTGCTCCCATGGTGCGAGCGTAGCGAACCGCGCGCTGAAGCGCTCATGCAGCGGGTCCGGCGTCTGATCGAGGATCGCGCGGCCCTTCTCGGTCAGGAACACCCAGATCGCGCGGCGGTCCTGCTGGCGGCGTTCGCGCCGCACGAGGCCACGCGCCTCGAGCTTGTCGATCTGCGTCGAGATGGTGGCCTGCCCGACCCCGAGCGCGCGGGCGATGTCGCGCGGCATCTCATGGCCATTGCGCGACAGCGTATGCAGCACCAGAAGCTGCGCCTGCGTGAGATTCGAGGCGCGCGCCATCGCGCGTGCATTGGCTTCGAGCGCATGCACGATGCGGCGCAGCGCAATCAGGGTTTCATCGGATCGGTCAATCACGCGGTCGTCCAGCATGTCAGGTCACGTCATTTCACTTGTGCCGCGCGCCCTGTCCGAAGGCAAGACCGGCCACGGGTTGGCACGATAGATGTTTTGTCCTTCAAAATATAGGTCAGACGAAGCATAATTTCTATCCAGACCCCGCAAAAAACCCGGATTTTCCGCATATTGCATTGTTTTGCTTGTATTATATTGTCAAGAAACCTGTCATAATTCTTTAGCTTGAAATAGCATACCGCCTTCTTATATAGCATAACTTGAACGAAACAACGAAGAGCGGACACACATGCCAAAAGATTTCCTGACAGTTCACACAAGCCAGAGCACCTCTGGCCTGTTGCATCTGCGCAAGCCCTCCAAGGAAGACGGGGCGGATATCTGGCATCTCGTGGGCGCCTGCCCGCCACTTGATCAGAACTCGATGTACATGAATGTCGTGCAATGCGACCATTTCGCCGAGACCTGCGTGCTCGCCGAGCGTGACGGACGCGTGCTTGGCTGGATCTCGGGCCATATCCCGCCCGAGACGCCGGACACGCTGTTCGTCTGGCAGGTCGCCGTGCATGGCGATGCGCGCGGCCTCGGCCTTGGCAAGCGCATGCTCAAGGCGCTTCTGAACCGCCCGGCCTGTGCGCGCGTCACCACGATGGAAACGACCATCACGCGCGGAAACGAGGCCTCCTGGGGGCTCTTCCGCAGCTTCGCCCGCGACATGGGTGGCAGCCTGGAGGACGCGCCGCATTACGAGCGTGACGCCCATCTGGGCGGCAAGCACGCGACCGAACATCTTGTCACCATCTCGCTGCCCCGCAAGCGCCTGCGCGCCGTCGCCTGAGCCGTCGCCTGACGCGACAGCCCCGCGCTTGCCCCTCACACCAGCAAAAAAGGTTTTCTCATGACCAGCACGATCTCGAACATCTACACCCGCCGCGAATCCGAGGCGCGAAGCTATTGCCGGTCCTTCCCGGTGAGCTTCACCAAGGCGCAGAACGCCACGCTGCATGACAGCGACGGGCGCGCCTACACGGATTTCCTCGCCGGCTGTTCCTCGCTGAACTATGGCCATAACGACCCCGACATGAAGGCCGCGCTGATCGAGCATATCAGCGCCGATGGCGTGACCCACGGGCTCGACATGCATACCGATGCCAAGGAAGCCTTCCTCACGGCCTTCGAGGAGAAGATCCTCAAGCCCCGCGACATGGACTACAAGTTCATGTTCACGGGCCCCACGGGCACCAACGCGGTCGAGGCGGCAATGAAACTCGCCCGCAAGACCACCGGGCGCGACACGATCATCGCCTTCACCAACGGCTTTCACGGCATGACCATGGGCGCGCTCGCCGCGACCGGGAATGCCGGCAAGCGGGCGGGTGCGGGAACCGCGCTGTCGGGCGTGGTGCGCATGCCCTATGAGGGCGCGATGCCGGGGCTCGACAGCCTCGCCATGATCCGCGCGATGTTCGAGAACCCGTCGAGCGGGATCGACGCGCCCGCGGCCTTCCTGATCGAGCCCGTGCAGGGCGAGGGCGGGCTCAACGCGGCCTCGGCCGAGTTCCTGCAAGGCCTGCAGAGCCTCGCGCATGAGCACGGCGCGCTCATCATCATGGATGACATCCAGGCCGGCATCGGCCGCACGGGCCCCTTCTTCAGCTTCGAGGGCATGGGCGTGACCCCTGATCTCATTCCGCTGGCGAAATCGCTCTCGGGCATGGG
>SLKB01000395.1 GCA_007134805.1 Paracoccaceae bacterium | reverse complement strand
GGATCCGCGGGCGATCAGGTTGATTCGCTGCGTCCATTTCGCCAGGAGCAGGCTGAAATCTTCGAGCTTCGCCATTGTTTCACGTGAAACATCGGCCCCCGCAACATCCGAGATCATCATGCGGATTTGCGCCGCCCGAGTTGTTGCAACCGCGCGAGCAACAAGACGAGCGCGGCTGGTGTCATCCCGTCGATTCGCGCAGCCTGACCCAGGCTTCCGGGGCGCACATCCATCAGCTTGCTGCGCACTTCATTCGACAGCCCAGATACTGACGCATAATCAAAATCCTCCGGGATCGCCCGCGCTTCATCCGATTTCACCGCCTGGATCTGAGCGTCCTGCCGGCGGAGATAGGCGTCATACACCATCTCTCTTTCAAGTTGCCGCTGGATAGGCGGAGGGATATCCCCGAGCGCTGGCGCGACCTTCTGCAGCGCCGCAAAATCAAACCCGGGAAGCCCGAGCAATGTCAGCGCATCGCGGCGGGTCCCGTCCTCGCTGATCTTGAACCCAGCAGCATTCAGTTCACGTGGTGTGAAGCTTTCAGCGCGCAACACTTGCCGCGCTGCATCGAGCGCACCGGATTTGCGCAGAAAGGCCTCGCGACGCCCTGCCCCGACACACCCGATCTCGATCCCGCGCAACGTCAGGCGCTGATCGGCATTGTCCGCCCGCAAGGACAGCCGATATTCGGCGCGGGACGTGAACATGCGGTATGGCTCGGACACCCCGCGCAGGATCAGGTCGTCGATCATCACGCCAATATAGGACGACGCACGGCTGAAGGTGATCTCTGCCTCGCCCCGCGCCATGGCTACAGCGTTCAGTCCCGCAACCAGCCCCTGCGCCGCTGCCTCTTCATAGCCCGTCGTGCCATTGATCTGACCTGCGAGGAAGAGCCCGGGAAGCTTTTTCACCTGCAGCCCGGCACTGAGCGCACGCGGATCGATATAATCATACTCGATCGCGTAGCCGGGCTGCAAGATCTTCGCATGTTCAAGGCCGCGAATCGTCCGCACATAGGCTTCCTGAACCTCGGCGGGGAGCGATGTTGAGATGCCGTTGGGATAGACAGTGTTGTCATCCAGCCCTTCGGGCTCCAGGAAAATTTGATGCGCGTTCTTTTCGGAGAAGCGTGTAATCTTGTCCTCGATGGACGGACAATAGCGCGGGCCAATGCCGTCAATATGTCCCCCATACATCGCGGAGCGGCTAAGGTTATCGCGGATGATGTCATGCGTGCGCGGATTCGTATGCGTGATCGCGCACGCCACTTGACGGGCTTCGACCTGCGACGTCACGAACGAGAGGAACTCGGGGTCTGCATCGCCCGGTTGAAGTTCCAGCTCGCTCCAGGCAATGCTGCGACCATCGAGCCGCGGCGGCGTGCCGGTTTTCAATCGGCCTATGGGCAGATCGAGGTCTCTTAATTGTGCAGCGAGGATGCCCGCGGCCGCGGCTCCCATGCGACCCGCGGGGAAGCTCTCGTCCCCGATATGGATGCGCCCGCCAAGGAAAGTTCCCGTCGTCAGCACAACGCTGCGCGCTCGAAGGTGTGCGGTTCCGTTGACGATGACCCCGTTGACTGCCCCGCCCTCGATCAGAAGCGCCGAGACTTCTGCCTCGATTATCTGCAGATCTTCTTGGCGCGCGACGTCTGCACTGACAAACTGCCGATAGCGTTTGCGGTCTGCCTGCACGCGCGGCCCCTGCACCGCGGGCCCTTTCGAGCGGTTGAGCAAGCGGTACTGGATTGCCGCGTGATCACCTGCGCGGCCCATCAGCCCATCAAGCGCGTCAATCTCTCGCACGAGGTGGCCCTTGCCCAGCCCACCGATCGCGGGGTTGCAGGACATGACCCCCAGATCGTCGCGCCGGAACGTGACGAGCGCGGCCGCCGCGCCCATGCGCGCCGCTGCCAGCGCTGCTTCGACCCCGGCATGGCCACCCCCGACAACGATGACATCCAGATGTTTCACGTGAAACACTCCTATTTGCCGATGCAGAAAGACGCAAAAATATCGCCCAAGAGATCCTCGACACCGATTCGTCCGATCAGCGATTCCAGAGCCCGCGTGGCCTCATGGATATCTGCCGCGACCAGTTCGGGGACATACTCTGCAGACTGGAGTTTTTCAATCGCGGCGCCAAGGGCCGCCTGCGCTGTGAGCATGGCCTGCCGATGTCGACGCCGCACTGTCACCCCGTCCTGGGCAACCCGACGCTCTAACCGATCCTTGATCGATGAAAGCAGCCATTCCAACCCCGCGCCCGTCACGCCAGAGACCCCGGCCACCACGCCATCATACACGTCCGCCTTGCTGAAAGTGACGATGTCTTCGGCAGTGGGTTCAACAGGTGGGGGTGTTCCAGGGCCATCACACAAGATGATGCGGAAGTCTGCCTGCTCCGCGCGTTTCTGCCCCCGCGCGATGCCGATCGATTCGATCTTTCCAGTCGTCTGCCGCAACCCGGCCGTGTCGAGGATAGTCACCGCATAGCCTCCGATATCCATCCGGAGTTCGAGCACATCGCGGGTCGTTCCGGCCAGTTCCGAGGTGATCGCGGCCTCGCGTCCGGCAAGTGCGTTGAGCAGCGTCGATTTCCCGGCATTTACACTACCCACAAGCGCGATCTCGAAACCGTGCTGCACGCGCTCCCGCCCCGCCTGCCCTGTAAGTTCGCGTGACAACGCGGCCATCACCCGCTCCAGCGCCGCGAGAATCGGAGCATCGAAATTTCCGACATCCTCTTCGACGAAATCGATACCCACCTCGACCAGCGCCGCCGCCTTCAGCAAATCCGCTCGCCAGCCTTCCACCATCGCCCCGATTGCGCCATCCATGACACGCAGGGCCTGGCGGCGCTGGCTTTCGGTTTCGGCTTCGAGCAGATCGCCCAGCCCTTCGACCTGCGTGAGATCCATAACGCCGTTTTCCAGCGCGCGGCGCGTGAACTCGCCCGGCTCAGCGAGCCG
>SLKB01000056.1 GCA_007134805.1 Paracoccaceae bacterium | reverse complement strand
CCTGGCGGCGCTGGCTTTCGGTTTCGGCTTCGAGCAGATCGCCCAGCCCTTCGACCTGCGTGAGATCCATAACGCCGTTTTCCAGCGCGCGGCGCGTGAACTCGCCCGGCTCAGCGAGCCGCAGCCCGTGATCCTCTGCCAGGCAACGCTCGACCGCGAGCAGCGTCGCGAGGCTGCCATGGGTCATGAACTCGACGACATCCTCGCCCGTGAAGCTCGCGCCGCGATTGAAGACCAGGACAAGCCCGCGATCCAGAACCTCGCCCGCGGGCGTCCTGAGCGCGCGCAAGGCGGCATGCCGCGGGGCCGGCAGATTACCGCACACGGCGCGCGCAACATCATGCGCTCGCGGACCCGAGATGCGGAAAATGGCGACACCCGACTTCCCGCGGGCTGAGGCCAGCGCGAAGATCGTATCCATCGCCCGACCCTCAGGTGTTCATCGAATCGAAGAAATCGCTGTTTGTCTTGGTCTGCTTCAGCTTGGAGATCAGGAACTCGATCGCATCGGTGGTGCCCATCGGGTTCAGGATCCGGCGCAGGACGAAAGTCTTCTGCAGATCGGTCTTTTCGATCAGCAGATCCTCTTTCCGGGTGCCCGATTTCAGGATGTCCATGGCCGGGAAGACCCGCTTGTCGGCGATCTTGCGGTCGAGCACGATCTCGGAGTTACCGGTGCCCTTGAATTCCTCGAAGATAACCTCATCCATCCGCGAGCCTGTATCGATCAGCGCCGTTGCGATGATGGTGAGCGAGCCACCCTCTTCGATATTCCGCGCAGCCCCGAAGAAGCGTTTGGGGCGCTGCAGGGCGTTTGCGTCCACACCCCCGGTCAGCACCTTGCCCGAACTTGGCACGACAGTGTTGAACGCGCGCCCGAGGCGCGTGATCGAATCCAGCAGGATCACCACGTCACGCTTGTGCTCAACCAACCGTTTCGCCTTTTCGATCACCATCTCGGACACGGCGACATGGCGTGTTGCCGGCTCATCGAAGGTCGAGGCGATAACCTCGCCCTTGACGGAGCGCTGCATGTCGGTGACCTCTTCAGGCCGTTCGTCGATCAGCAGCACGATCAGGTAGCAATCGGGGTGATTCTTCTCGATGCTGTGCGCAATGTTCTGAAGCAGAACGGTTTTACCCGTCCGCGGTGGCGCCACGATCAGCGCGCGCTGGCCCTTGCCGAGGGGCGCCACGATATCGATGATCCGCGCCGAACGGTCCTTCGTGGTGGGCTCGTCGGTTTCCATCCACAGCCGCTCGTCAGGGTAGAGCGGGGTGAGGTTGTCGAAATGCACCTTGTGGCGGGCGCGTTCGGGATCGTCGAAATTGATCTGCGTGACACGGGTAATCGCGAAATAGCGCTCGTTCTCCGCCGGGGCCTGGATCACGCCCTCGATCGTGTCGCCAGTGCGCAGCGAGTACTGCCGGATCATGTCGGGCGAGACATAGATATCGTCCGGTCCCGGCAGGTAGTTCGCCTCGGGCGCGCGCAGGAAGCCAAAGCCGTCCTGCAGCACTTCGAGCACGCCCTCGCCATAGATCGTCCAGCCCTCTTCGGCGCGCTCCTTCAGGATCGAGAACATCATCTCGCCCTTGCGCATCGAGGGCGCGTTCTCGATCTCGAGCTCTTCGGCCATGGCAAGCAGTTCCGCCGGGCTCTTGGCTTTCAGATCGGCGAGGTTCAGTTCTTCGTCGCTCACAGTTTCGGGGCGGTCTTCGGTGATCACATCTGACATCGGATATCCTGTCGGCTCAGGCATCCGGAATGCCTGCAGAGCGCGGGTCGATTTGCATGAGGCACAGCCCACCGGACGGGGGCGTCTTTTCCTCGCTAGTTGATGCAGGTCCGCGAGTCAACCGCCGCCCGGTCTAGAACTTCACGATCACCGAGACGACGATCACGACCATCAGCACTGTCGGTACTTCGTTCATCATCCGGTAGTCGCGCCCGCTGAGTGTGTTCGCCCCTTCCGCGAAGATCCGGCGCCGCCGTGCGCACCAGATGTGAAACCAGGTCATCGCGATGATTCCGGCGAGCTTCGTCCAGGGGTAGACGGCCCCCCAGGCGATCGCACCGGGGGTGCTGGCCATCATCACACCGGTTACCCAGGCGACGATCATCGCCGGGTTCATGATCACCCGCAGAAGCTTTTCTTCCATCGTCTGGAAGACTGGCCCGATCTGCGCCACATCGCCTTGCTCGACATGATAGACAAACAGCCTTGGCAGATAGAACAGGCCCGCCATCCAGGCGATCACGGCCATCACATGCACTGCCTTGATCCAGGGATAGAAGTCCCACACCATTGCTCACCTTCCTTGCCAGGCCTTCTTAATATTAAAGAAAGAATGATAAAGAAATGATGTAGTAGTAGAGGCTGTGGATATGGGGATTATTTTTTGTCCCACAGGTTTATCCACAGTTTCCCAACCGGGAAAACACTGTCACTGGAATATATAGATCATATTTTTCAATGGGTTATTTTAGAACAAATGCGGAATACGCGGAATCGACCATCGGGTTATCCAGTTTCTTAACACCCCTGCTGCGGCCAGTTGTCCCATGTGGGCAGCCGGGCTGCGTCCGCTTGCAGCGCCGGGCATAACATGGCAGCACAGACCCAGATGCAGGTTGTCCCCGGCCGTGTCCCGTGGTTGTGCGGGGCCTTGTTCACATGGTTGTCCACATGACGCTCATCCTTGCCTCTGGCTCCAAGATACGGCAGCGCCTGCTGGACCAGGCGGGTGTCCCCCTGTCTGTCCAGCCCGCGCGCGTGGATGAAGACGCTCTCAAGGCGGCCTTGCTGGCCGAGGGTGCGGGCCCGCGGGATCTGGCCGACGCGCTGGCCGAGGCCAAGGCGCGCAAGGTCTCAGGGCGGCACCGGGGCCTTGTTCTCGGGTGCGATCAGGTGCTGGCACTCGGTGATGAGGTGTTCGACAAGCCCGCCGATCAGGCGGATGCGCGCGCACAGCT
>SLKB01000409.1 GCA_007134805.1 Paracoccaceae bacterium | reverse complement strand
GTGTGGGCGGCCCTAAGCGAGCTTGAGGAGATGGAACCAATTAGAGCATCGGCTCAATCAGAAGGATGTCCCCATCAGGGCTGCCGTCAGGTTTTGCCCCCTCTGACTGTCTTTGCACCTCTCTCCAACATCACTCTAGACACTGGACCAC
Organism: Paracoccaceae bacterium; assembly: GCA_007134805.1. Lineage (GTDB taxonomy): Bacteria > Pseudomonadota > Alphaproteobacteria > Rhodobacterales > Rhodobacteraceae > Roseinatronobacter. Next base: position 2,834 of record SLKB01000409.1, on the reverse strand, counting down.
CTCCTTTCATTACGTTGCTATTAAGTAGGAGGTTGGCACAGATTTTGTGTTTGTCAAAAGAAATCATGCGAGGGGTTGCGATAATTTCGTGACCAGCAGGCGAAACGGGATCAGAGCGATCAAAGCGAGGGCAAGTTTCACGCCCCAGTCGGCGATCGCGAGGCTGACCCAGAGCGGCGCCTCGGGGCCGAGGCCCAGGATGGGCAGGATCTCGGCCGCCCAGGAGACATCGTTGCCCGGCTCGAGGAAGGTAAGGGTGGCGGAAAACGCGATGGTGAAAAAGAGCGCCGTGTCAAGCGTCGAGCCCACCAGCGTCGAGGCGAGCGGCGCGCGCCACCACGGCCCGCCATGCCTGTCCTCGCGCAGGCGGTCGAAGATGGCGACATCGACGAGCTGCGCGGTCAGGAAGGCGAGGCCCGAGCCGATGGCGATGCGCAGCGTGACCAGCGGGCCGAATTCGCCGATGATCTGCGTGCCGATGAGCGAGCACATGACGCCCACGGCAAAGCCCACCCAGACGACCTTGCGCGCCGCCGCCGGGCCATAGACGCGGTTCATCACGTCATTGACGAGGAAGGCCAGCGGGTAGGTGAAGGCGCCCCATGTCAGCCAGTTGCCGAAGAGGAATTGGACGAGGATATTCGAGGCGAGCACGATGGCCGCCATGGCAAGAATGCCGGGCAGATGAACGCGGGTCATGGATCGGTTCCGTTTTGTCAAGGTTGCGGAGACTTGTGCCGTGCAGGCCCGGCCCGCCTAGCGCGAAACCGCGCGCGTGGCAAGTGCGGCCCCGGGCCCGGGCCCGGGGCGGGCGCGCGTGCGCGCTATTGCAGCGCGATACGGCCGTCGAGGCTCGGCGCGAAGGGCTCGTTCGCGCTGAGGTAGCGCGCGAGCACTTCGGCCATGTCGATTGCCGTGTCGTAGCCGTTCATGCCGCCATCGCGCAGCATCGCGTAACCATCGCCGCCACCGGCCATGAAATTGTTGGTGACAAGCGTGTAGGTCGCATCCGCGTCGAGGGCCTGCCAGCCATCCTCATGACGCAGCTCGACCTCGGACACGCGGCCCTGCTCGGGGGCGACCGAGAGATCGAGCTTGAAGCGCAGGCCCGCCACCTGCGGGAAGCGGCCCGCGCCATCCTCGACCGCGCCCACGCCATGTTCAAGCGCTGCGATCAGCGTCGCGCCGCTGACATCGAGCGTGTAGAGCGTGTTCTGGAAGGGCAGGACGGTCAGCACATCGCCGAGGCTGACCTGCCCGTCACCGAGCGAGGCGCGCAGCCCCCCGCCATTGGTGAGCGCGATCTGGACGCCGGCCTCGGACATTTCCATCAGCATTGCGTCGGCGACCGTGTTGCCCATCTCGCATTCCTGCGCGCGGCAGGTCTCGCGGCTGCCATCGATGGGGGCAGCGAGGGTGGCGACGGGGCGGCGGGTCATTTCCTCGATGGGTTCGCGCAGGGGGGCGATGAGGTCCTCGATATCATCGGCCGGGGCGAAACTGGCGTCGAGGGGGATCGTGTCGCCAGTGGCGGCGATCACCGCGCCATCCTCGGCGAACTCAAACGTCACCTCGCCCAGGAAGCGCGAGAAGGCGAAGGCCTGCACGATGGGCACGGGCCGGCCCGAGGGGCTCTCGGTCAGGCTCGCATAGGGCGTGGCATCCTCGAGCGTGTTCGACATCAGCGTGTGGCTGTGCCCGCCGATGATGGCCGAAAGCCCGTCGACCTCGGCCGCGATCTGCTGGTCGCGCCGGTAGCCGACATGGCTGAGCAGCAGGATCCGGCGCACGCCGCGCGATTGCAAGTCGGCCACGGCGTCCTGGAGATGCGCGATCTCGTCGGTGAAGCTGACATCATCGCCGGGCGAGGAGAGGAACACTGTGTCGGGCGTGGTTACGCCGAGGATGCCGATCTCCTCGCCCGCGCGCTCGATCACTAGATGGTCATTGATCAGCCCGTCAAGCACTGTCCCCTCGGCCACGGTGATATTGCCCGCCACGATGGGGAACTCGGCCGCGCGCAGCATCTCGGCCAGATTGTCGGGGCCGCGGTTGAATTCGTGATTGCCCAGCGTCATGGCGTCAAAGCCGATGGCGTTCATCATCTGCACTTCGGCGCGCCCGCCATAGGTGGTGTAATAGAGCGTGCCCTGCGACTGATCGCCCGCATCGAGCGTGATCGAGGGCAGGCCCGCATCCTCGAGCGCGGCGCGGCGGCTGCGGATGGCCGTGGCGAGCCGCGCGGCCCCGCCGAAGCACGAGCCTTCCTCTGAATCCGAGGGCGCGCAATTGGTGTTGAAGCGGCTGATCTCGTCGATGCGGCTGTGCATGTCGTTGATATGCAGCACGGCAAGCGCGAAGCCCGTGCCGGCGCGCGCGGTGGTCAGGCTGAACTTGCCCGCGCCCGTCAGCGCCAGGCTGGCGCCCGCAAGCGAGAGGAAATTTCGGCGGTTGAGCGTGGTCATGGCGGTCCTTTCCCTGTCTGGTCGCTGTCGGGCGGCCCGCTGGCTGGGCCTGCCCCGCATGCGTCATGGCGTATCCGCGCAACACCTGCATGACAGTCGCGCGCGATGACAGGTTACGGCAGCGGAGGCACAACTCAAGCGATTCTGGGGGGTGAGGGCGGTTCTGGCGGCCCGCATCGCAGGGATGCCGGCACGCATCGGACTGCGCCATGCCGCAACGATGAAATCAATGGCTACTGAGCTTCGATACTAGCACTACTTTGGCAGAATTTTTTCTGGGTGTTCTGCGATTAACCTTTCACAATGAGGGCAGCGTTGTGGTGGTGGTCTCGCGAAGGCGTCGAGGATGGCTTGCCTGACGGCTGGCAT
>SLKB01000150.1 GCA_007134805.1 Paracoccaceae bacterium | reverse complement strand
CGATGTGTGGGTCCGCCACGAAAAATCAGAGCGGTCGTCGACCGGCTCTGGTCGCGCGGCCGCCTCGCCCCTGCGGATCATTGAAATATCGGTTTCCTGGAGGCTTCGCTTTCCCCGCATTTACGCGCGTTCGGGGATAGATAAAGAGAGGGCACCGACTTGCCGTATCAGCGCCGCTGAGACAAGCCTTCACGCGGCGCGTTGCAGGTCAGTTATTCGCGCTCTTCTTTGCTTCCGCAGCCTTCCGGACCGCTTCCGAGCCCTCAGAAGCCTGGGTCGGGGCGGGGGCCGTCGTGGCCGGCGCCGGGGCAGGGCGTGGGGAAGTTGCGCGGGTTGCCGATTCGCGGTTCGTTTGCAGCGGATCGTCTTGGCGCTGGACCGAACCCTCGAAATGCGCCCCCGATTCGATGGCGATGGTCTTGTGGATGATGTCGCCCTCGACCTGGGCCGATGAGGTCAGTCGCACCTTCAGCCCGCGCACGCGGCCGATCACGCGCCCGTTGATCACGACATCGTCGGCAACTACTTCGCCGCGGATGGTCGCGCTCTCACCGACTGTCAGCAGGTGCGCGCGGATATCGCCATCGACCGTGCCCTCGATCACAACGTCGCCGGTCGTCGCAATATTGCCCGTGATCGTCAGGTCCGAGGCCAGAACCGAGGCAGCTGGCTTGCTTTTTGTGGTCTGCGCGACGGGCTGGTCGCCGGAGTTGGTCCGCAGAAAAGACGGTGCCTGATCAGCGGGCTTGACGGCTGTGGCTTCGGGGCCTGTCTTGGGCCCGGTTTCGTTGATGCGACTTTTAGAAAACATTCTGTCCAGCCCTTATATAGGTGATCGGATTTACAGGCCTTCCGTTCACACGCACTTCATAGTGCAGGTGAACACCGGTCGACGCTCCTGTTGTGCCCATACCACCAATTCGCTGGCCGCGCGAGACCCTTTGTCCGGCCCGCACGTCGATCGAGTTCAAATGCGCGTAATAGGTTTCCATGCCGAAATCATGCTGGATCACCACGAGGTTTCCGTATCCGCGCTGACGCTCTGCGGTCTTGACCACCCCATCTGCGCTGGCAAGGATAGGGGTCCCGCGCGGCCCGGCCCAGTCGAGCCCGTTATGCATCGTGTTGCGTCCCGTCAGGGGGTGGCGCCGCATCCCGAAGCCGGAGGTCTGGCGAATATTGCCGCTGGTCACCGGGCGCGTCACGGGGACGCGGTCGAGCCCAAGCTGGTAAGTGTGCAGATCGGACAACTGGTTGAGAATGCTGTTGGCGCGCGTGATGTCTTCAGCAGGGCCCATGGAGCCGGAAGACGAGATTGCGATTGGGCGCAGCGATGCTGTCTGCGCTGCGGCGCCCTGCCGGACGACCCTGCGAATCTGGTCAGTCGAGACGCCGACACTGCTGAACACCCGCTGCAACGGGGCCACCACTGTTTCAAGTGCATCTTCGATCTGGCTGAAGATCATATGGTTGCGGTCGCGCAACAGTTCGTTTTCCATCGCGAGGTGGCGCGCCTGATTCACGGCCTGTTCGGCATCGATGCTCAACTCGACACTGGCATCCGACAACCGCTCGAGCGCCGAGAGCATGTAGTCCAGCATGTCTTCGGCATCGCGGCTGCGGTCGGCGGCCGTACGCGTCGAGCCGGTCTCGACCTCGAGTGTGCGGGTCACTTCGGCAAGCTGGGCGCGGGCTTCGTCGCGCTCCCGCACGGCGCGGCGCATATTGGTTTGCGAGGCTTCGATCCCCTGCTCGAGTTCCATCCGCCGCTGCTCGGAGGCGAGCAATTGCGACTGCATCTCCGAAATCCGCTCCATCGCATCGGCAAAGCGGGCATGCGCTGCCTCGGTCTCGAGCGCGCGCTGGTCGCGCTGCACGGCCAGCTGGTTGAGGCGCTCCTCGTAACTGGCCTGCTCGCGCTGAGCCTGATCGCGCAGGGTCCCCGAGCCGATCAGGTTCATCAGGAGAATGGCCGTCGCGATCATGGTCCAGCCGAAAAAGCCCGCAACGGTCACCAGTCCCATCGCCTGTGTGGCGGGTCGCAGCCGGACGTACCGGGTTGTCGTATCGGACCTCAGAAACAGGCGCTGCTCGGGCAGGCGGCTTTCCAGCCGCTGGTTCAGTCGACCAAAGAATCGTGTCAAGGCTTCTGTCCTATAACTGCTGACCTGGCCTGCGCCGGCTTCTTTTTCGGGGCGAGACGGGTGGCAAAGCTGCCAGAAACGCCCTCTGTCCTGTTACGGTTGAGGGGCGGAGAGGGCAACATGTTAATTAAGGTGCAAGGACGAGCGGGCGTGCCGACGGACGAAATCAGCGAAAATCTGCCGAAAATCCGGGGATTATCTCCAGAAATTCAGGCGAGCATGGGAGTTTGGATCATGATTAGGCGCAGCCCGGCTGATCTAGGGCGCGGTGTATCCGTCACCTTCGGTCCGGGGGGGCGTGCCTCGCAGATTCGGCGCGTCGGCTAGCGCAGGGCGATCACCTTGCGGTCAATCGCAAGCATGTAGCCCTGGCGCGCAATGTTCTTGATCAGGACCTCGCTCACGATCTGATTGCCGAGACTGTCACGCAATCTCTTGATGCGGGTCGCGCCGGCTGCTTCGTCGCATTCGGCCTCGGCCCGGCCCGAGATCATGGCCTCGATGGCGGCTCCGGTCAGCACCTCGTCGTCGATGCGCGCTTCGGCGAGTACGGCGAGCGTTTCAATTGCTGCCGGGGTCAGCTTGAATTCCATGTCATTGAGTGCAACCGAATGCGTGGCGCGGTCGATCACCAGTTGCGACACCTGCAACCCCTGCTTCTCGACCAGCGCAAGACGGCGATTGAGCGTGATGAGCATCACGATCATCACCAGCGAGGTGACAAGAAGCCCGGTTGCGAAGACCAGCAGGACGAAGATCACCACCCGGTAAGAGACCAGCGTCTCGGAAAAGGCAGTGCCCGATTGTGCGAGGATTTCGAGAAGCTTGATCTCGGCCTGACTCGT
>SLKB01000403.1 GCA_007134805.1 Paracoccaceae bacterium | reverse complement strand
GGCTTGGCCTCGACCGATTGTACGAAAAGTGTCCGCGATTGCACCGCATGCACCGCTATTTCGGCGGATGCAGCCGTCGCGATGTCGAATTTGTCCAGGCGCTTGCCGCCGAGGGTCACAAGGCGCGCGCTGAATTCCTTGCCGCGCGGGGTTGTCAGATGCGCTGTGACCGACCAGTATTCCTGCGGGCGAAAGGCCTCGATCTCCATCTCGCGCTCGACGATCAGGCGCAGGCAGACCGATTGCACGCGCCCAGCCGATTTCGCCCCGGGCAGCTTGCGCCAGAGCACGGGCGAGAGGTTGAAGCCCACCAGATAATCGAGCGCGCGGCGCGCGAGATAGGCACGCACAAGCGGCATATCGACGTCGCGCGGGTTCTCCATCGCCTTGGTCACGGCGGATTTGGTGATCGCGTTGAACACGACCCGCTTGACGGGGGTATCCTTCTTGAGCGCGCGCGATTTCGCGAGCGCCTCGGTCAGATGCCAGCTGATCGCCTCGCCCTCGCGGTCGGGGTCGGTCGCGAGGATCAACTCGTTGTCGTCCCTCAGCGCCTCGGCGATTGCCTTGACATGCTTGCGCGAGTCCGTGGCCACTTCCCAAGTCATGTCGAAATCATTGTCCGGATCGACCGACCCATCTTTCGGAGGCAGATCGCGGACATGGCCGTAAGAGGCGAGAACCGTATAGCCGGGCCCGAGATACTTGTTGATTGTCTTGGCCTTAGCGGGCGATTCGACGACAACGACTGCCATGCAATTCCTCGGAGTGATACGTGATCTGGCAAGCTTCCAGCCGCTCATACATGTGTAGACGGTCAGCGCAATGTCAATCCGAAGGGGGCAGGCGCAAGTCAGGTCCGGCTGATCAGCCCGCCCGGGTGGCGCCGAATATCGCCCTGGATCTCAAGCATCACGAGCGTGGGGGAGACCTCGGATGCCGGCAGGGCGAGATCGCGGATCACCTGATCTTCCGCGACCGGGGTGGGTCCCAGCAGATCGAGGATGCGCTGGTCGAGACCTTCGGGCGCGGCCGATGTTGCAACCGCCTCAGGCGTGCCGGTGTGGTGCGCGGGACGCTCGGGGGCCTGCAGCCGTGCGAGCACTTCGAGCACATCATCCACATGGCGCACCAGGGTAGCGCCCTCGCGGATCAACTGGTTGCAGCCGCTGGCGCGCCCGTCCACCGGATGGCCGGGCACGGCCATGATCTCGCGCCCCTGATCGAGCGCGTCGCGCGCCGTAATCAGCGAGCCGGATTTCTCGGCCGCCTCGATCACCACCACGGCAAGTGCCAGGCCCGAGATGATCCGATTGCGCGGCGGAAAGTGGCGCGCCTGCGGCTGCAGTCCCATGGGCTGTTCCGACACGCGCAGGCCTTGATCTGCAATCGCGGCAGCAAGCACGGCGTTTTCGGTGGGGTAGATCACGTCGACGCCACCGCCCATCACGGCAATCGTGCCAGTCTTGAGGCTTGCGTGATGCGCCGCCGCGTCAATGCCGCGTGCGAGGCCCGAGACGATCGTATAGCCCTCATGCCCCAGCCCATCAGCGAGGGTCCGCGCGGTCCGCGTGCCAAGTGACGAGGCATTGCGCGCGCCGACAAGCGCTACCATGGGTTGCAGGATCGGCGCGCGGCGTCCCATGCACCACAAGACGGGCGGCGGGTCGGAGAGGCTCGCGAGGGTTGTGGGATAGGCGTCGGTCCCGAAGCAGAGCATGCGGGCGCCCTTGGCGCGGGCGATGTCGAGTTCGGTTTCGGCGCGTTCGCGCGCGCAGGGCGCGTATTGCTCCACGCCAGCGGCACGTGCGATCCCTGGCAAGGCCTCAAGGGCGGCTGCCGCGCTGCCGTGTTCGCTGAGCAATCGGTAGAATGTGGTCGGGCCCACCCGGGCCGAGCGAATGAGGCGAAGCCAGGACAGCCTGTCTTCTTCCGTCGTGGGTGGGGTGAAGGGTGGGTGAGAAGAAAACCAATCTTTCGCCATCCTGCCGCCTCGCCTCATTCAACCTCAAGATGACCTCAGATGGTTAAGACAGTGTAAAGAAAACCGGGCCGCGCGGGCAAATCGGAAAAATAACGCCCGCGCTCTGCCCGTATGCGGGTATCACGTGGCACTGCCGCCGACAGTCAGCCCGCCGATCATCAGGGTCGGCTGGCCGACCCCGACCGGCACCCATTGCCCGGCCTTGCCGCAGGTGCCGATCCCCGGATCGAGGGCCATGTCATTGCCGACAGCGCGGATTTTGGTGAGCGCCGTGGCGCCATCGCCGATCAGGGTGGCGCCTTTCACTGGCGCGCCGATCTGCCCGTTCCTGACCCGGTAGGCCTCGGTGCAGCTGAAGACGAATTTGCCGTTCGTAATGTCCACCTGCCCGCCGCCAAAGCCCACTGCGTAGATCCCATCCTTCAGATCGGCCAGGATATCGGCCGGATCGGTCGCGCCCGCCTGCATGTAGGTATTGGTCATTCGCGGCATCGGGGCATGCGCGTAGGATTCGCGCCGCCCATTGCCCGTGGGCGCAACCCCCATGAGCCGTGCATTCTGACGATCCTGCATGTAGCTCACGAGCACACCGTCCTCGATCAGCACATTGCGCGCCGAGGCAGTGCCCTCATCGTCGATGCTGATTGACCCGCGCCGATCCGGCAAGGTGCCGTCATCGAGCACAGTGACCCCGCGCGCGGCGATCTGCTTGCCCATCAGCCCGGCAAAGGCTGAACTGTTCTTGCGGTTGAAATCGCCCTCGAGCCCATGACCGATGGCTTCGTGCAGCAGGATGCCGGGCCAGCCGGGGCCAAGCACGACATCCATCACGCCAGCTGGTGCCGGCTCGGCCCGCAGATTGACGAGCGCGATGCGCAACGCCTCGCGCGCCATGCGCTCCCAGGTCGCGCGCGCCATTACGCCCTCAAGGCCCGTGCGCCCGCCGCTGCCCGCACTGCCCGATTCGCGCCGCCCGTCCTGTTCCACGATGACCGAGATGTTGAGGCGACTCATCGGGCGCGT
>SLKB01000001.1 GCA_007134805.1 Paracoccaceae bacterium | reverse complement strand
GTATTGAAGCTGTCTTTCGACACCATACTGCTTATGTAGGGAGGGGTAAGGAAAGGAAGATAGCACGATGCTGGATCATGCCCCGACAGTCCAGAACGACGCTGATGATCGCCCGCTCGGGCCAGCTGTGATGCGCGGGCTGCGCTGCAAGTGCCCGGCCTGTGGCACGGCATCGATGTTCGGCGCCTACCTGAAGGTCAATGACACCTGCCCCGATTGTGGCGAGGATCTGAGCCATCAGCGCGCGGATGACGGGCCGGCCTATATGACCATGCTCGTGACACTCAAGGTGGTCACACCGCTGATGGTCTGGGCGATGTTCGCCTTCGATCTGCACCCCGCACTGCTTTTCCTGGTCTTCGGGGGGCTGCTGGTTGCCCTTTCGCTCTTTCTTCTTCCCCGCTTCAAGGGCATGATCGTTGCAATCCAATGGTCGCGGCGCATGCATGGGTTCGGGGACGACGATGGCGGATATCGCTGACAAATCGGCCCTGCGGGATGCCGCGGCAATTGTTCTCTTGCGCGAATCGAATAGCGGCCCGCAAGTCCTGATGGGGCAGCGCGGCGCAGGCGCCGCCTTCATGCCGGAGAAATTCGTCTTCCCTGGCGGTGCGCTCGATCAAACAGATGCGCATGTGCCGCTTGCGCATCCGCTCAACCCCGCTTGTGCGGGTCGGTTGGCCCAAGGCCACCCTGCCCCGCAGGCGCTTGCCGCGGCCGCGATCCGTGAACTGTGGGAGGAGGCCGGACTCAGGCTTGGCACCCCCGGAGGCTGGGAAGACCCGCCTGCGGATTGGGCAGAGTTCGCCGCAGCCGGGCTTCGGCCGAACGCGGCCCCCTTGCGCTTCTTCTTTCGTGCGATCACGCCACCCGGCCGTCCGCGCCGCTTTGACGCGCGCTTCTTCCTTGCCCCTGCCGAGGAAATCGCCGGCGACCCGGATGATTTCTCTGCTGCCTGCGATGAGTTGAGCCATCTGCACTGGGTCGATCTGGCCGAGGCGCGAAAGCTTAACCTGCCCTTCATCACCGAAATCGTCCTCGCTGAAGCCGAAGCCATCGCCTGCGGCGAAGCCATGGCCCCGTCTGTGCCGTTTTTCGACAATGCGACCGAGGTGTCTCAATTTCGCAGGATCGCCTGAGCGCTGCAATCGAACTGGACAAATCCGCGCCGAAACTGTTTTCTCGGGTGAAAACGTTCCGACTGTAGACGTATCACCGGAACAGCACAGGGAAGGGAGGGCGGATGCCCAAGACGCCAAGCCTCGATCTGGCGCCACGGCCGGGCGACAGCGTGGCCAAGACGACCTGCTACATGTGTGCCTGCCGCTGTGGGATCAACGTGCATCTGAAGGACGGCAAGGTTGCCTATATCGAGGGCAATCGCGACCATCCGGTCAATCGCGGCGTACTGTGCGCCAAGGGCAGCGCGGGGATCATGCAGCATCTATCGCCGGCGCGGCTTCGCGCGCCGCTGAAGCGCGTGGGCCCGCGCGGGTCGGGCGAATTCCAGGAGATAAGCTGGGACGAGGCGTTGAAGATCGCGACCGACTGGCTGCGCCCCCTGCGCGAAACTGCGCCCGAAAAACTCGCCTTCTTCACGGGTCGCGACCAGTCGCAATCCTTCACCGGCTGGTGGGCGCAGGCCTTCGGGACGCCCAACTGGGCCGCGCATGGGGGGTTCTGCTCGGTCAACATGGCGGCGGCGGGCATCTACACGATGGGGGGCTCGTTCTGGGAATTCGGCCAGCCAGACTGGGACCGCACGAAGCTGTTTCTCCTCTTCGGCGTGGCCGAGGATCATGACAGCAACCCGATCAAGATGGGCCTCGGCAAGCTCAAGGCACGCGGCGCGCGGGTGATCGGCATCAACCCGATCCGGTCAGGCTACAACGCGGTCGCCGATGACTGGGTGGGCATCACGCCCGGAACGGACGGGCTCTTCATCCTCTCGCTCGTGCATGAACTGCTGCGCGCGGGCAAGATCGACCTTGGCTATCTGACGCGCTACACGAACGCGCCCTACCTCGTCTGCGCGCATAAGGGCCCAGAAAAGGGCCTGTTCCTGCGCGATGACGACGGCAAGCCGCTGGTGCGCGATCGCGCAACCGGCCGCGCGCTGGCCTGGGACAGCCCCGGCATCAGCCCCGACCTCGCGCAGGGGGTCCAGATCGGCGGTGTCACGCATCTGCCCGTGTTCCGGCATCTGGCGGACCGCTACCTCGCCCCGGACTATGCGCCCGAGGCCGTGGCCGAGCGCTGCGGCATCGCGCCCGAGCGCATCCGCGCCATCGCCGCCGAGATCGCGCGCGTGGCCTTCGAGGAAGAGATCACCCTTGACCAACCCTGGGTCGATTTCCGCGGCCAGCGCCACGCGACCATGACTGGCCGGCCCGTCGCGATGCATGCGATGCGGGGCATCTCGGCCCATTCCAACGGGTTCCAGACCTGCCGCGCGCTGCATCTTCTGCAGATCCTGATCGGCAGCATCGAGACGCCCGGCGGCTTCCGTTTCAAGCCCCCCTACCCCAAACCGCCCGAGGCCCATCCCCGCCCGCATGCCCGCCACACAGCCGGAGAGCCCCTTGACGGCCCCCATCTCGGCTATCCGCTTGGGCCCGAGCACCTGCTCATCGACGAGGACGGCCAGCCCAAACGCATCGACAAGGCCTTTTCATGGGAGGCGCCGCTTTCCGCGCATGGCATGATGCACATGGTGATCTCGAACGCGCATCGCGGCGATCCCTACCAGATCGACACGCTGTTTCTCTACATGGCGAACATGGCGTGGAACTCGTCGATGAACACGAGCGCGGTGATGGGTATGCTCACCGACACGGATGCGGAGGGGAGTTACCGCATCCCGCGCATCATCTATTCCGATGCCTACAGTTCGGAAATGGTGGCCTATGCTGATCTGATCCTGCCCGATACCACCTATCTGGAGCGGCATGACTGCATCAGCCTGCTCGACCGCCCCATCTGCGAGGCCGAGGCGATGGCGGATTCCATCCGCTGGCCCGTCGTCGCCCCCGACCGAGATGTACGCCCTTTCCAGTCGGTGCTGCTGGATCTCGGGGCGCGGCTGGGGCTGCCTGGCATGGTCACGGAAGATGGCAGCCCGAAGTTCCGCGACTATGCCGATTACATCACGAACCACGAACGCCGCCCCGGCATTGGTCCGCTTGCGGGCTTTCGCGGGGACGGCACGGGCAAGGGCCGCGGTGCGCCCAATCCCGACCAGATCGCCGCCTATATAGAAAACGGCGGCTTCTGGATCGATCCCATCCCCGAGAACGCGCAATTCTTCAAGCCCTGGAACGCCGCCTATCAGGAGTGGGCCGTGGCGCGCGGGCTCTTTGACGGCCCGCAGCCCTATCTGTTCAACCTCTACCTTGAGCCATTGCGGAAATTCCAGCTCGCCGCCGAAGGTCATGGCCATCGCCAGCCGCCCGAACATCTGCGCGACCGCCTGCGTGCGACGATGGACCCGCTGCCGATCTGGTATCCGACCTTCACGGATGCCGAGACCGACCCTGCCGAATTCCCGATCCACGCGCTGACACAGCGCCCGATGGCGCATTACCACAGCTGGGGCAGCCAGAACGCATGGCTGCGCCAGATCCATGGGGAAGCCCCGCTCTATGTCTCGGCCGCAATCTGGGCGCGACACGGCTTCGCGCCGGGCGACTGGGCCACACTTACCTCGGCTCAGGGGCGCATCACCCTGCCCGTAGCGCGCATGGATGCGCTCAACGCGCATACTGTCTGGACCTGGAACGCCATCGCCAAGCGCCCGGGCGCGTGGGCGCTTGACCCAAGGGCGCCGGAGTCGCAGCGCTCAACCCTGCTCAACCACCTGATCGGAGAGCTGCTGCCGCCAAAGGGCGATGGGCTGACCTGGGCCAATTCCGACCCTATCACCGGCCAGGCCGCCTGGTACGATCTGCGCGTGCGGATCGAGAAGGCCGCCAGGCCACAGATCCAGCCTGATGCTGGCCGGCAGGCCTCTCCGGTGCCGCCGGCGCCGCGCGATCTGGCCCAGCAGGTGAAGGAATAGCGCCATGACAACCCTGCCGCCTCCTTCTGAACGCAAGCTGGGCCTGGTGATCGATCTAGACACCTGCGTCGGCTGCCACGCCTGCGTGGTCTCCTGCAAGGGCTGGAACACCGAGAACTACGGCGCGCCCCTGTCCGACCGGAACGCCTATGGCGCCGCCCCCGAAGGCACCTTCCTCAATCGGGTCCACACTTTCGAGGTCACGCCCGAAACCGGCCCTCCCCAGATCGTGCATTTCCCCAAATCCTGCCTGCATTGCGACAACGCGCCTTGCGTTACTGTCTGCCCGACGGGCGCCAGCTACAAGCGCGCTGACGACGGCATCGTGCTGGTCAACGAGGCTGACTGCATCGGCTGCGGCCTGTGCGCCTGGGCATGCCCCTATGGCGCGCGCGAGATGGACCCGCTCGAACAGGTGATGAAGAAATGCACGCTCTGCGTGGATCGCATCTACAACGACGCCTTGCCACCCGAGGATCGCGAGCCCGCCTGCGTGCGCACCTGCCCGGCGGGTGCCCGGCATTTCGGCGATCTGGCCGACCCGGAGAGCGCGGTAAGTCAGCTTGTCGCCGAACGCGGCGGCTTCGATCTCATGCCCGAACAGGACACGGCGCCCGTCAACAAATACCTGCCCCCCCGCCCGCGTGACCAGTTGGCATCGCCCGCGCTTCCCGATCTTGCCGCGCTCTGCGCGACGCCGGAAGACGCGCCAGCCGGCTTCGTCGGCTGGCTTGACCGCGCGCTGGAGCGGCTCTGACATGCACCCCGCCCCGTCGTTGATCCTCTTCACAGTCCTCTCGGGGATGGGCTTTGGCCTGCTGGTCTGGCTGGGGCTCGGCCTGCGTGCGCCGCTCGGGCTTGCAGCTTTCGTGATGTTCGCCCTCGGCTACGGGCTGGCTGGCGCGGGGCTTGTGGCCGCCGCCTTCCATCTGGGCCATCCGGAACGCGCGCTCAAGGCCTTCTCGCAATGGCGCTCGAGCTGGCTCTCGCGCGAGGCGGTGTTGGCAGTCGTCACGCTTATCGTGCTGGCACCGCATGCGGCGGCATCGGTCTTTTTCGACCAGCCGCTCCCGATCATCGGGCTTTTGGGGGCGCTGCTCGCGCTCGCGACGATCTTTGCGACCGGGATGATCTACGCGCAGATCAGCGCCGTGCCACGCTGGAACCATGCGAGCACGCCGTTTCTCTTCGTAATCGCGGCCCTGGGCGGGAGCGCGATCCTCGCGGGCCTGCGCGAACTGGCGATCGTCCTGATGGTGGCGCTGGCGGTGGCGATGGTCGTGCATTGGTGGGCGGGGGATCAGCGCGCGGCGCAGCCCGGCAGCGACCGCGGCAGCGCGACGGGGCTCGGCGTTCTGGGCCGCGTGCGGCTGCTTGAGCCCCCGCATTCCGGGCAGAACTACCTGCTGCGAGAGATGGTCCATGTCGTCGGCCGCAAACACGCGATGAAGCTGCGCGCGCTGGCACTTGGCCTTGGCGCGCTCCTGCCGCTGCTGATTCTGGCGCTGCCGCTGGGTCTTGCCGGTCTGGGGCTTGCGCTTTTTGCCCATGGGGTCGGGATCCTCGCCCAGCGCTGGCTGTTCTTCGCCGAAGCCGAGCATCTGGTCGGGCTCTATTACGACAGCCGCTAGAGGTCGCGAAAGGCAGTTTTCACGCATGGGGCTTGGCATTAGACTGGCAGGCCAGACAACAACGGGGTGAACGCGCGTGGGACAACAGAAGTCCATCCTCGACCGGCTGGAGGCGCAGGGCCTGCGGCTGACCGACCAGCGGCGCACCATTGCCGAGGTGATCGAGCAATCGGGCGACCACCCCGATGTCGAGGAACTTCACGCCCGCGCCAATGCCCGCGATGCGCGGATCTCGCTGGCGACCGTCTACCGCACCGTGAAACTGCTCGAAGAGAACGGCATCCTCGAGCGGCTGGAATTCGGCGATGGCCGCGCGCGATTCGAAGACAGCCAGCGCGCGCACCATGATCACCTGATTGACCTCGACACTGGCGAGGTGATCGAGTTCGTCGCCCCCGAGATCGAGGCGCTGCAGGACAGGATCGCCCGGCGGCTGGGCTACCGGCTGGAAGGGCACCGGCTGGAACTTCTGGGCCGCAAGATCAAGTCCTAGACAGACCCCAGATAGGCGCGCAGGCCCGGCGGCGGATCGGCGAGGATCTGCCCCGTAGGATACGGCCCGCTTGCCACTCCGGCATCGACGAGCACGGTCTGATCGGCGATCGCGCGAGCATCAGCGATGTCATGGGTGACCATCAGAAGCGTGGCGCCGGTCTCGGCGCAGATCTCGGCCAGCAGCCCCAGCATCTCGGCCTTGAGCGCGGGGCCCAGCGCCGAGAAGGGCTCGTCCAGAAGCAGGATCGGTTGTGCGCGCAACAGCACACGTGCGAGCGCGACGCGACCCTGCTGCCCCCCGGACAGTTGCGCAGGCTTGCGCGCACCCAGACCGCCGAGCCCCACCCGCGCGAGCGCCTGATCGACCCGCGCCGCCTCGGACGTGCTCAGCCGCAGCGACGGCTTCACCCCTAGCGCAACATTGTCGCGCGCGCTCAGATGCGGGAAAAGATTGTTGTCCTGAAAGAGGATCGAGACAGGCCGCGCCGCGGGGCCGAGTTGGGTGATCGCGCACCCCGCCCACAGGACCCGCCCCGCAGCCAGCGGCACGAAGCCCGCAATCGCCCCCAGAAGCGTCGATTTGCCCGCACCCGACGGGCCGATCACGGCCACCCGCGCGCCCGGCACGATGCCGAGATCGGCCCGCAGTGTGAAATCGTCCTGCCGGATCTCGATACCCTCAAGCTGCAGCACGCCCACGCCCCCATCGATCAAATCCCCAAAAGAGCGCAAGGCTCGTCCCCAGCAGCACCAACGCCGCACCCGCTGCATCATCCTGCCGATAGGCGGTCATCAGGCGGTAGAGTTGCATCGGCAGCGTGGCCCCCTCGCGCTCGGCAAAGAGCATGATCACGCCCAGATCCCCCATCGACAGCGCCGCTGTCAGCCCGGCCGCGAAACCCAGCGGCCGGCGCAGGCGCGGCAGCGTGACGATCATCAGCCGCGCGCGCCCATGCAGCCCAAGGCTTGCGGCCAGGCGGCCCTGCGTCGCCACAACCTCGCGTAGCCCCGGCAGGATCAGCCGCAGCGCAAAGGGCAGCGCCATGCCCGCATTGACGAGCATCGTCACCACCAGCGCCCAGTCGCGTGGGTTCACCACTGGCAGCATCAACACGAAAAGCCCCGTGCCGATGACCAGCGGCGAGGCGGCAAGTGCTGCAAGCCCCAATCCCTCGAGCGCGGCGGCGCCAGCCCCCCGCAGCGCAAGGATCGCATGCGCCAGCGCCAGCGCAAAGGCCATCGAGAGCGCCGTCGCCCCCAACGCAACGATCAGCGAGCGCCCCGCCGCCTGCCACACCTCGACCGGCAGGCCCGCAACATGCGGCAGCCCCCGCGCGGCAATCATGGCAAGCGGCGTGAGCAGGAACAGCGCAGCGAGCACGATCACACTGCCATCAAGGGCGCGCCCGCCCCAGCCGCCACGGTCGAAGCGCTCGACCGGCCGGTCGAGCCCGCCGCCGAGGCTCGAGGGCAAGGTCAGACGCCACGCAAACATCGCCGCAAGCGCACAGAGCCCGAATTGCATCAGCGCGAGGGCTGCAGCACGCCCCATGTCATGATCGAAGCGGAATGCCTGATAGATCGCTAGTTCAACTGTCGTCGCGCGCGGCCCTCCGCCAAGGGTGAGCGCGACCGAAAAACTCGTGAGGCAGATGAGGAAGATCACCAGAAACGCGCCCGGCGCCAGTTCGCGCAGCATCGGCCACTCAAGCTGGCGGAACTGCGCGCCCGGCCCGAAGCCCAGCGAGGCCGCGAGGCGAAACCGCTCGGACGGGATGGCGCCCCAGCCTTGCAGAAGGATCCGCGTGGCGAGCGGCAGATTGTAGAACACATGCGCCAGCACCACCCCGTGCAGCCCATAGATATTGAACCGCGCAAACCCCAGCGCCTCCAGCCCCTGATTGACGAGGCCCGAGCGCCCGAAGACCGCAAGCAGGCCAAGCACGGCCACGAGCGTCGGCAGGATGAACGGCGCGCCGAGAAGCGTTATCAGGACATTGCGCCCAGGAAAGCGCCGCCGCGCCAGCGCGCGCGCAACCGGGATCGCAAGCAGCAACGACAGCCCCGCCGACCAGAGCGCCTGCACCACTGTAAAGCGCAGCGCCGCCCAATCGGCCGGCCCCAGCGCCGAGAGTCCCGCCGCGCGCCATGCCACAGCGCCCAGCGCGCCGAAATTCAGCACCAGAAGCCACAGCGCTACCACGCCCCCGGCGGCAAGCGCCGCCCAGCGCGCGACACGGGCTGGCTCTGGCACGCGCGGGGCGCGCGCAAGGCTGCGGGCATGATGCATGGCGCGCGCGCCGGCCCTATCGCGTCATGCCCGCGCGCCAATGCTCAAGCGCCGCGCCGCGCCGGGCCTCTGCCTCTTTCTCGTCAAGAAAGAGCGCCGTTTCCGGCAAGGGCAGATCGCGCATCGCCTCGGGCCAGTCCTCGCGCGGCAGCGCCGAGGGGTAGGACCAGTTGGCATAGGCGATCATCTCCTGGAATTCCTGCGACAGGATGTAGGCCATGAACTCCTGCGCCAGCCCGGGCTCGGCCGCGCCGGCCAGAACGCCCGCGACTTCGGCCATGAAATAATGGCCTTCGTCAAAAATTGCCGCGGCCTTGGTCTCATCCTCTTCGGCAACGATGTGGTAGGCCGGCGAGGTCGTGTAGCTCAGCACCATGTCGGCCTCTCCATCCGTGAACAGCCCGTAGGATTCCGACCATCCCGCCGTCACGGTCACAGTCCGCGCCGAGAGATCGGCCCAGAGCTCTTCTGCCGCTTCGCCATAGATCTGATCAACCCAGAGCATCAGCGCAAGCCCTGATCCCGATGAGCGCGGATCCTGCCAGATGAGCGTGATGTCATCGCGCGCGCGCAATTCCTCGAAATTGCGCGGTGCTTCGTCGAGCCGGGTCGTGTCATAGACCCAGGCAGTGTAGCCCCAGTTGAACGGTAGGAAGACCTCGTCCTGCCAGTCGATCGGCAATTCGAGCGCGCCGAGGTCCTGCCCATGCGGCGCAAAGAGGCCGGTCTCACGCGCGCGCAGGGTCATGTCGGTGTTGAGCCCGATCACTGCATCGGCCTGCAGGCGCGCGCCTTCCAGCGTAAGCCTGGGCAGCACATCGCCCGTACGGTAGTCCAGCGTGCAGCCGCAGCGTGCCTCGAACCCGTCCTTGATCGCCGGCCCCGGACCCCAGCTCGAGCCGAAATAATCCGGCGCCAGCACGGTCAGCACGGGCATATCGGCCTGCGCCGCGCTAAGGCCGATCGCTGCCATTGCGGGGAATATTAATACGCGCATGGTCACTCTCCTGTCATTCGACCGGACAGAGATTGAAGCGGGCCGCGTTGCGCCCAACCCTTCCCTCCGCCGGTGCTAACCGGTTCAGGTTCAGCGGGTTCGCGCAAGGCGCGCATCTCAGCCCAGTCAGGGCACCCCGAGGTGCATCGGGACCTAACCCCTTTTGGACGCGCTGGCAAGCCCGGTGCTTGAGCCTCCGGGCCGGCACGTCTATGGAGGTCTGAGCCATATCAAGGAGCCTGCGCGCATGAGCCTGAACAGTTTCGGCCATCTGTTCCGCGTGACCACATGGGGGGAAAGCCATGGTCCCGCTCTTGGGGCCACTGTCGATGGCTGCCCGCCCGGCACGCGCGTCGATGCGGAAATGCTTCAACGTTGGCTGGACAAGCGCAAGCCCGGCCAGTCGCGCCATACGACCCAGCGGCGAGAGCCCGACACGGTCGAGATCCTCTCGGGGCTCTACGAGGGGCGCACCACCGGCACGCCGATCCAGCTGATGATCCGCAATGTCGATCAGCGCTCGAAGGATTACAGCAATATCGAGGACACGTTTCGCCCCGGCCATGCCGACATAACCTATTTCCAGAAATACGGGCTGCGCGACCCACGCGGGGGCGGCCGGTCCTCGGCGCGCGAGACGGCGGCGCGGGTCGCGGCGGGCGGAGTGGCGCGCGCCGTGCTGGCAGATCTGGCCCCGGGGCTAGAGATTCTGGGCTACATGGTGCAGATGGGCCCGCATGTGATCGACCGTGCACGGCTGGATCTTGCCGAGATCGCGCGCAACCCGTTCTGGGTGCCCGACGCGCAGGCGGCAGTGGACTGGGCCGAGATCCTCGATCAGACCCGCAAGAATGGCGACTCCTTGGGCGCGGTGATCGAGGTCGTGGCGCGCGGGGCGCCCGCGGGCCTCGGCGCGCCGGTTTACGCCAAGCTCGACACGGATCTCGCGGCGGCGATGATGTCGATCAATGCTGTCAAGGGCGTCGAGATCGGCGCCGGCATGGGGGCAGCCGCGCTCACTGGCACCCAGAATGCCGATGAAATCGAGATGGGCGAGGACGGGCCGCGCTACCGTTCGAACCAGGCGGGCGGCATCCTCGGCGGAATTTCCACAGGCCAGGACATCGTGGTGCGCTTCGCGGTCAAGCCGACCTCCTCGATCAACACGCCGCGCGCCTCGGTCACCCGGAAGGGCGCTGCAACCGAGGTCGTCACCAAAGGGCGGCATGATCCTTGCGTGGGCATCCGCGCCGTGCCGGTGGGCGAGGCGATGATGGCCTGCGTGCTGCTCGACCATCTGCTGCTGCACCGCGCGCAAACCGGGCGGACGGGGCCGGTGGGACAGATCGGGGACTAGGTTCCGAAGATCGGCAACTGGGCTGTCCGGGTCAGTCTTTTGGCCGCAAAATTGCCCCGATAGCGGATCAAGTGATCCGGCCGGCCCCGTTCCCGGGTTCCACGTCTTGGCGCCTCAGCTCTCGCGCCGGCCCTCGATATGCTTGCGCAATTTCGAGGGCCCGGGTTTCTTGCGGCCCCTGTAGGGGTTCTTGTCGGCTTGCGAGCGCATGAAGACCCGGATCGGCGTGCCCGGCATGTCGAAATCCTCGCGCAGCGCGTTGACCAGATACCGCGCATAGCTCGCTGGCAGATCGTCGGGGTTCGAACACATGATGACGAAACCCGGCGGGCGGGTCTTGGCCTGGGTCATGTAGCGCAGCCGTATGCGGCGCCCGCCCGGCGCGGGTGGCGGGTGCGCCTCGACCATCCCGGCAAGCCACTGGTTGAGCTGCGCCGTCGGAACCCGGCGGTTCCAGACCTGATGGGCGCGCAGCACGGCCTCATGCAACCGGTCAAGCCCCTTGCCCGTCGTGGCCGAGACGGTCACCAGCGGCGCGCCCCTCAGTTGCGGCAGGAGTTTCTCGAATCCCGCCTTCAGCGCCTTGAGCTTGCCCTGCCGGTCCTCTTCCAGATCCCATTTGTTGACCGCGATGACGACCGCCCGCCCCTCGGTCTCGGCAAAATCGGCGATGCGCAGATCCTGCTGCTCGAACGGGATCGCCGCGTCCAGAAGCACCACGACCACTTCGGCAAAGCGCACTGCGCGCAGCCCGTCGGCGACCGAGAGCTTTTCGACCTTGTCGGTCACCCGCGCCTTCTTGCGCATCCCGGCCGTGTCGAAAATCCGCACCGGTGTGCCCATCCAGTCGAGCGCGACCGAAATCGAATCGCGCGTGAT
>SLKB01000373.1 GCA_007134805.1 Paracoccaceae bacterium | reverse complement strand
GTGGTGAATGATATTCCCTTCCGCGAGGTCTATCTGCATGGGCTGGTGCGCGACGCCAAGGGCAAGAAGATGTCGAAAAGCCTTGGCAATGTCATTGATCCGCTTGAGATCATTGACGAATATGGCGCCGATGCGCTGCGCTTCACCAATGCCGCGATGGCGAGCCTCGGGGGGGTGCTCAAGCTCGACACGCAGCGCATCGCGGGCTATCGCAACTTCACCACCAAGCTCTGGAATGCCTGCCGCTTTGCCGAGATGAACGGGGTCTGGGAGGGGCACCGCACCCAAGGCACGCCGCCGCAGCCGCAGGCGATTGTCAATCGCTGGATCCTGTCCGAGACCGCGCAGGTGCGCGTCGTGGTCGATGCAGCGCTTGCCGAATACCGTTTCAACGACGCGGCCAACGCTCTTTACGCCTTTGTCTGGGGGCGCGTGTGCGATTGGTATGTCGAATTCGCCAAGCCCTTGTTTGATGGGCCCGATGCGGCCGAGACGCGCGCGACAATGGCTTGGGTGCTCGATCAATGCCTGATCCTGCTGCACCCGATGATGCCCTTTGTCACCGAGGAAATCTGGGGCCTGACGGGAGATCGCGCGACGCTGTGCGCCCATGCCGACTGGCCGGATCATGCGCCCGAGCGGGTCGATGGCGACGCCATGCGCGAGATGCGCTGGGTGATCGGGCTTATCGAGACGATCCGCTCGGCGCGCGCGCAATTGCGGGTGCCGGTGGGGCTGAAGCTGAACATGGTTCAGCTTGACCTTGATGCGGCGGGGCGGGCGGCGCTGGGGCGCAACCTTGCGCTGGTCTCGCGACTGGCGCGGATCGCCTCGCTCGAGGAGGCCGGTTCACTGCCGCGCGGTTCGATCACGATCGCGGTCGAAGGGGGCACGTTCGGGCTGCCGCTGGAAGGCGTGATCGATATCGAGGCCGAGAAGGCCCGGCTGGAGAAGACCTGCGCCAAGGCCGAGAAGGAGTTGGGCAGCATCGACGGACGGCTGCGGAACCCGAAATATCTGGCCAGCGCCCCCGAGGATGTGGTCGAGGAAAGCCGCGCCCGCGCCGAGGCGTTGCGCGAAGAGATCGGCCGCCTGCAGGCTGCGCTGGGGCAATTGCGCGAAATGGCCTGAGATCAGCCGCGCGAGGCCGGACGGAAATCGACGCAGAGCGCGGCCATGTCGGGCGCACTCAGCAGCGCCTGGGTGCAGTGGCAAAAGCTGGCCTCGTCGCCCGGCTCGCAATGCCGGCACTCGGCGCAGGTTCCAAACATCGGCGCCGCGCGGCGCTGTGCGAGATCGGCCACGGCATGGCGCAGGGCCTGCCCGAGGGCATGGTTCATCTCGGACGGCAGCGCATCGAGGACGCTGCGCAGCGCGCGCAGCGGATCATGCTCAAGCATCGCGTGCCCGTCCGGCGTCACCTCGATGAGGGTGCTGCGCCCGTCGCTGCCATGGCTGTGCCGGGCAAGCAGGCCCAGGGCGACCAGCGATTTCACGGTCTGCGAGGCGGTGCCGCGGGTGGTCGCGTGGAATTCGGAAAATGCCGACGGGGTGCGCGAGAACCGGTTGGCGCGCGCGAAATAGCGCAGCGCGGTCCATTGCGCGGCGGTCAGGGACGCATCGCCCGCGCTCTGGCCCAGGCGGGCCAGATGCACGATCAGATCGGCCAGATCTTCGTTTTCACCGGGGCGTGATACACTCATGCCGGGGAGATAGGACCAGCGCGCCGCATTGACAAGCCGCGCGCCTGAATGATAGCGATACGAAACTATATCGAGTCGCTATCACATGAGGCCCAGATGACGATGCGGGATCCCAAGACTTCTGATTTCATTCGCGCGGCGATGGCGCGCGAGATGCTCGATGCCAGGACCGAGCATGCGCTGGCGGTAGCCTGGCGCGATCAGAAGGACGAGGCCGCGCTGCACCGCCTGATTTCCGCCTACGCGCGGCTCGCGGTCTCGGTCGCGACGCGGTTTCGCCGCTACGGGATGCCGCTCGATGACCTGATCCAGCAGGGCAATCTGGGGCTGATGCGCGCGGCCGAAAAATACGACCCCGACAATGGTGCGCGGTTCTCGACCTATGCGGCCTGGTGGATCCGCGCGTCGATGCAGGAATATGTGATGCGCAACTGGTCGGTGGTGCGCACGGCGACGAACGCCTCGCAGAAGAAGCTGTTCTTCCATCTGCGCAAGACGCTGGCCAAGCTCGACACGAACGAGATCCGCACCGAAACCTTGTCGAAATCGGTCGCGCGCGAGCTGGATGTGCCCCAGGAGCAGGTCGAGATCATGCTCGGCCGGATGTCGGGGCAGGATCTTTCGCTCAATGCGCCGCGTTCCGATGATGATGACGGGCGTGAGTGGCAGGATGCGCTGGCCGATGACCGGGTCGGGACCGAGGATGATGTGCTCGAGACACTGGAAGCGCAGCGTCGGCGGCGGTTGCTCTACCGGGCCATGCGCGACCTGCCCGAGCGCGAGCAGCAGATCATCACCCAGCGCCATCTCAATGATGACCCGCGCACACTGGCCGAAATCGGGCAGGATATGGGCATCTCGAAAGAGCGTGTGCGCCAACTTGAAGAGCGTGCGATGACACGAATTGGTGATGCAGTCCGCCGTGCGGCGGCAGAACCACTTCACGTTTGACCTGAACGCCTTATCATGTCACCTGCTGATTTTGGAAAGGCAGGTTTGTAATGAGAGATTTCATGCTGCGGTGGATCTGCCGTCGCGGATTCGTCGTGTCGGGCGTTCTGTCGGTGTTCATTCTGACCGCGTTGTTGATGCCCTTGCCCGACCGCGCGCATGTGGGCGGATCCTTTGACAAGGTCGTGCATTTCGTCCTCTTTTTCGTGCTGGTGCTGCCGGCATTGTCGGTGCGCCCGCGCATCTGGGTGTGGCTGGTGCCGCTTGCGACGCTGTTCGGGGTCGCGATCGAATTCGTGCAGCCCGTCTTCGGGCGCGGCAAGGAATATGCCGACATGCTCGCCAACGGGATGGGCGC
>SLKB01000240.1 GCA_007134805.1 Paracoccaceae bacterium | reverse complement strand
TCGCCGCCCTTGAGGCGGTCGAGCAGAACGGCATCGTCTTCCTTGACGAGATCGACAAGGTCTGCGCGCGGTCCGATGCGCGCGGCGGCGATGTCAGCCGCGAGGGCGTACAGCGCGACCTGCTGCCGCTGATCGAGGGCACGACCGTCTCGACCAAGCACGGGCCCGTGAAGACCGACCATATCCTCTTCATCGCCTCGGGCGCGTTCCACATCGCCAAACCCTCTGATCTGCTGCCCGAATTGCAGGGCCGCCTGCCGATTCGCGTGGAGCTTCGCGCACTCACCGAGGCCGATTTCATCCGCATCCTGACCGAGACCGACAATGCCCTCACGCGCCAGTATTCCGCACTGATGGCGACCGAGCAGGTCGAGGTCAGCTTCGCCGAGGACGGCATCGCAGCCCTTGCCAAGATCGCCGCAGATGTGAATCAGAGCATTGAAAACATTGGCGCGCGCAGGCTCTACACTGTGATGGAGCGGGTCTTTGAAGAGCTGTCCTTCCACGCGCCCGACCGCGCGGGCGAGGCCGTGCAGGTCGATGCCGATTTCGTCGAGCGCAATCTCGGCGATCTGTCCCGCTCGGCCGACCTGAGCCGCTACGTGCTCTGACGCGCGACGGGCCACTGGACGGCGCGGGGTTTATTCTTATATAACTAGTCGGGTATTGCAGGTCCGCCTGCGCAGCACGGGAGACAGGCCGATGGCAAGTGACGTGAATGAAGGCGATCTGCTGATCAAGCCGTCCACCACGGATCACCCGCTCTACGACTCGGTGGTCGAGGCCTGCAAGACTGTGTTCGACCCGGAAATCCCGGTCAATATCTATGATCTGGGGCTGATCTATACCATCACCCTCGCCGAGGATGGCAAGACCGACATCATCATGACGCTGACCGCGCCCGGCTGCCCGGTCGCCGGCGAGATGCCGGGCTGGGTCGCCGACGCGGTCAGTGCAGTGCCCGGCGTGCAATCGGTCGATGTCGAAATGACCTTCGATCCGCAATGGGGCATGGACATGATGTCGGACGAGGCACGGCTGGAACTGGGGTTCATGTAGATGGCGCTCGCGCTCTCCGAACGCGAGAAGATGCGCGGCGGCGCGCCCTATGATCCGGGCTGCGCCGAACTGGGCGCCATGCGGGCGCGCGCTCAGGACCTGATGCGGCGCTACAACGCCACCATCCTGGGCGAGCCTGCGCGCGCCGAGATCCTGCCCGAATTGCTCGGCACCTGGAACGGCGCCGTGATCCGCGTGCCCTTCCATGTCGATTACGGCGCGCATATCCATTTCGGCCCGGGCTGTTTCGTCAATTTCAACTGCGTCATCCTCGATGTCTGCGAAGTGCGTATCGGCGCGCGCACGCAGATCGGGCCGAATGTGCAGATCCTGACACCGGATCACCCCCGCGAGAGCGCTGCGCGCGCGCAGGGTCTCGAATGGGGCAAGCCCATCACGATCGGCGCCGATGTCTGGATCGGGGGCGGCGCGATCCTTCTGCCGGGCGTGAGCGTGGGTGACGGCGCGCTCATCGGGGCAGGGGCGGTGGTCACGCGCGATGTGCCGCCGGGCGCGAGTGTGGCGGGCAATCCCGCGCGCCCGCTCAACCGCAAGTCAAGGCAAGGACACTGAACATGTTTGCAATCCCGGGCAAATCTCCGGTCACATTGACACAAGCGGCCGTGCGCCAGATCCGCCGGCTGATGGAGCGTGAGGGCGCGCACGGGCTGCGGATCGGGGTCAAGAAGGGCGGCTGCGCGGGCATGGAATACACGATGGAAACAGCCCAGACGCCGGGCCCGCATGAAGAGGTGGTCGAACAGGACGGCGCGCGCGTGCTCATCGAGCCGATGGCGCAGATGTTCCTCTTCGGCACCGAGATCGACTACGAGACCTCGCTTCTCGAAAGCGCCTTCCGCTTTCGCAACCCCAATGTCTCGGAAGCGTGCGGATGCGGCGAATCGATCAAGTTCGAGGATGCCGAGACGCTGAGCGCCCGGATGCAGGCGGCGAGGGCACAAGGCTGATTGCATCCCCGTGGGCCAGCGCCTAGTCTTCCGTGCAAACGGAGGAGCGTTGATGCCCAAACCCTGCAAACTGGCCGCCGGCAACTGGAAGATGAATGGTCTGCGCGCCGATCTGTCGGAGGCCGAGAGCCTCGCGCGCGCGTTCACTGCGGCAAGCTGCGGGATCCTGATCTGCCCGCCCGCCACGCTGATCGCCCCCATGGCCGAGGCGCTTGCCGGCAGCGCGGTGATGGTGGGCGCGCAGGATTGCCACCCTGCGGAGAAAGGCGCGCATACCGGCGACATCTCGGCGCAGATGCTCGTCGATGCGGGCGCGCGCCATGTGATCCTCGGCCATTCCGAGCGCCGCGCGGATCATGGCGAGACCTCACATCTCGTGGCCGCCAAGGCAGCAGCGGCGCAGGCAGCGGGGCTGGTCACGATCATCTGTCTGGGCGAAAGCGAGGTGCAGCGCGATGCGGGCCAGACCCTCGGCGTGGTGCTTGCGCAACTTGCCGACTCGCTGCCCGCGGGGGCAGAGGCCGCCAACACCGTCATCGCCTATGAGCCGATCTGGGCCATCGGCACGGGGCGCGTGCCGAGCGTCGCGCAGATCGCCGAGGTTCACGATGCGCTGCGCGCAAAACTGCCCGATCCGGCGATTTCGCTGCTCTACGGGGGCTCGGTGAAGCCCGATAACGCCACCGAGATCTTCGCGGTCGAGAATGTCGATGGCGCGCTGGTGGGCGGGGCCTCGCTCAAGGCGGCCGATTTCGGCCGGATCATCACGGCCCTGCACGCGGCCTGAGCGCGCCCGGCGTCGACTGTCGCGCGCGGCGGCGGCGGCGGCGGCGGGGGGGAGCGGCCCACTCAGGGTGCTCCTGCACCCTTCGCGGCCGCTGCCCATGCGCGCGCGCATGGGCGCGCGCCATCCCGGCCGTGGTTCCCGCTGACATGCGAGGGGGGCGGCAGGCTCAGATCCGGTGGCGCAGCGTCGGGGTGGCGAGCGCCGCAAACAGCACACCGGCGAG
>SLKB01000051.1 GCA_007134805.1 Paracoccaceae bacterium | reverse complement strand
GGCGACCGCAAGCTTGTCGACCGCGTGGCCCAGTTCTGCGACAATACGCGGCTTCTGTTCCAGACGGTCGAGGCCGATCCGCGCCGGCTCAATGCAGCGCGGCGCTATCTGGGCGTCTATCTCGACGGGGCGCGCGAGGCGTCCGTGAAATTTGCCGATCTCTATGCGCGCACGGGTGATGCGCAGGCGCGTACCGAGTATGAGGCCCTGCTCGATGACCTGGAAAGCCGGTTTGCACTGCGCCGCGAGGCGCTGCTGGAAGATGACCGCACTGCGCTCGAGATCGAGATGGAAGTTCTGCGCGAGCGGCTGGCGCGCGAGGGATTGCAGCCGCGAGATTGAGGCGCCCGGACGTATCCGGGCCATAAAACGATTGAGGAAAACACAATGTCCGACACGATCCTGAAAGAGGCCCAGGCCCTGGAGCGCGACATCCAGAGCCTGACGGAAACCCCCGACCTGCCCGC
Source organism: Paracoccaceae bacterium (assembly GCA_007134805.1). Lineage (GTDB taxonomy): Bacteria > Pseudomonadota > Alphaproteobacteria > Rhodobacterales > Rhodobacteraceae > Roseinatronobacter. The sequence goes on along the minus strand of SLKB01000051.1, from coordinate 2,574 downwards.
CGAGGCCGAGGTCACCGCACTTGACGACGCGCCCGCGGAAGAAGCCGCCCGCATCCGCGCCCTGATGGACGAGATCGATCTCGACAATACCGGCAGCATCATCGGCTTCGGTTCGCGCGCGCAGGCCGATCTGCAGCAGATCAGCCAGTCGATGCTGGCCGATGTGCAGAGCAAGGATCTCGGGCCTGCGGGCGACGGGCTGCGCGAAATGGTCATGACCTTGCGCGGCTTTTCCGTCACCGAACTCGATGCACGGCGCCAGCGCAGCTGGTGGGAACGCCTGACCGGCAAGGCCGCCCCCTTCGCGCGCTTCCAGGAGAAATTCAACTCGGTCCAGGGCCAGATCGACAAGATCACCGGCAACCTCCTGAACCATGAGACGACGCTCCTGAAGGATATCAAGGCGCTCGACAAGCTCTATGAGAAGACGCTCGAATTCTACCACGAGCTTGCGCTCTTCATTGCCGCAGGCGAGGCCCGGATCCGCCAGATCGATGCCAAGGATATCCCCGCGCGCGAACAGGCCGTCGAGGCGGCGGATGAAAACGACAAGGTGCTGCGCGCCCAGGAATTGCGCGATCTGCGCAGCGCGCGCGACGATCTGGAACGGCGCGTGCATGATCTCAAGCTCACCCGGCAGGTGACGATGCAATCGCTGCCCTCGATCCGGCTGGTGCAGGAAAACGACAAGTCGCTTGTCACCCGGATCAACTCGACGCTGGTCAACACGGTCCCGCTGTGGGAGACGCAGCTTGCCCAGGCGCTCACCATCCAGCGCTCGCGCGAGGCCGCGGCAGCCGTGCGCGCGGCCACGGATCTCACCAATGATCTGCTGACCTCGAATGCCGAAAACCTGCGCGAGGCCAATCGCGAGGTGCGCACTGAAATCGAGCGCGGCGTCTTCGATATCGAGGCGGTCAAGCAGGCCAACCAGACCCTGATCGCCACGATCGAGGACTCGCTCAAGATCGCCGATGAGGGGCGCGCGCGACGCGCCTCGGCCGAAACCGAGCTGACCCGCATGGAAGCCGAGCTGCGCCAGTCGCTCGGCGCGGCGCGGGCGCGCACGGACGGCGCGCCGGCTGCAACTTCGGCGGGGTAGCGCATGCTGCGAGGCCCCGCCGCGCCCCGATCCGGCCGAACCCGCGCGCACAGCCTCGCTGTCGGCGCGCTCTGCGCGCTTGTGGCCTGCGCGCCCGAGATCAGTGGGCTCACTACTCCCTCCGACCCGGTCAGCGCGAGCCGCCCGGCGCCCCCGCGCCCGCAGACGACCCTTGCGACCGCGACCCCTGCCCCGGACACGATCCAGCGCTATTTCCAGACACTCGAATCACGGCGCCTCGCTGACGGGTTGATGCGCCAGGATCGCCGCCCGGCCGATCTGCCGATCACCGCGCGCATCCTCGAGGATGGCTTCGTGCGCATCGCCCTCTATGAGGAATACGACTTCGTGGACGGCCGCATCGTCGAGCGCAAGACCCCCTCGGTGCTGCGCCGCTGGGACGCGCCCGTGCGCATGCGCCTCGAATTCGGCGCCTCGGTGCCGGAGGCGACGCGCGCTGAGGACCGCCAGTTCGTCACTGGCTATGCGCGCAGGCTCTCGCAGCTGACCCGCCAACCGGTCAGCATGGTGCAGGGCGGGGCCAATTTCCACGTTCTTGTGCTGTCCGAAACCGAGCGCCGCGCCATCGGCCCACGGCTGGAGCAACTGGTTGCCGGGATCGACCGGACGACGGTCGATCTGATTACGGATCTGCCGCTCGGGATATCGTGCCTGGTGCTGGCCTTCTCGCGCCGCGGCGCGAATGTCTACACGGACGCGATCGCCATCATCCGCGCCGAACTGCCCGACCTGTCGCGCCGCGCCTGTTACCATGAAGAACTGGCGCAGGGCATGGGTCTGCCCAATGACAGCCCGCGCGTGCGCCCTTCGCTGTTCAACGACACGTCCGAATTCGCCGTGCTCACCGAACTCGACGAGTTGATGCTGCGCATGCTCTACGACCCGCGCCTGCGCCCCGGCATCCGCGAAGCCGAGGCCCGCCCCATCATCCGCCAGATCGCAGCAGAGTTGATGGGGGCGGCATCTTGAGCGATACTCGGCCCTGACACCGAGATTTCAACCCAACAGGTGAGTGCCATGGTTTTCAGCTTCCTCAAGGGTCAGTTCATCGATGTCATCGAATGGACGGACGACACGCGCAACACGATGGTCTACCGCTTCGAGCGGTATGGCAATTCGATCATGTATGGCGCGAAACTCACTGTGCGCGAAGGGCAGGTTGCCGTTTTCGTGCATGAGGGCCAACTTGCCGATCTCTTCGAGCCGGGGCTCTACCAGCTCGAGACCAACAACATGCCGCTGCTGACCGCGCTGCAGCATTGGGATCACGGCTTCAGCTCGCCCTTCAAGTCCGAGATCTATTTCGTCAACACCCGCCGCTTCGGCGGGCTGAAATGGGGCACGCAGAACCCGATCATGCTGCGCGATCCCGAATTCGGTGCCCTGCGGCTGCGCGCCTTCGGCTCCTATGCCGTGCGGGTGCGCGACGCGGCCACCTTCCTGCGCGAAAT
>SLKB01000081.1 GCA_007134805.1 Paracoccaceae bacterium | reverse complement strand
TTTCATGCGTCTGATCAACCGCAAGCCCAGCCGACCGGTGGCGCTGCTTCTCGCGGCGCTGCCCTTCGTGGTGGTGGCAATCGCCTATGCCATCGGCTCGGAATTGCGGCTAGCCGTCAACCCGCAGGACCGGCTCTTGCCTGCGCCCTCGACCATTCTGGACACCGCCATCCGCCTGTTCACAGAGGCTGAGCGGCGCAGCGGGCGCATTCTGCTGTGGCATGACACCGGCGCAAGCCTGTTCCGGCTGTTGTCGGGGGTTGCCATTGCAGCCGCCCTGTCGCTGGTGCTGGGCGTCTTGATCGGCCTTCTTCCCTATATGCGCCGTAGCCTGTCGGATTTCGTGGCGGTTCTCTCCATGGTTCCGCCTCTGGCATTGTTGCCGATTCTGTTCATCGTCTTCGGCCTCGGTGAAGTCTCCAAGATCGTACTGATCGTGATCGGCACGGCCCCGGTGATGACCCGCGACATGGCGCAACGCGTTATCGAGATCCCGCGCGAGCAGATCATCAAGGCGCAGACGCTGGGCGCCTCCTCATTGGTCATTGCCCTGCGTGTGGTCCTGCCGCAAATCCTGCCAAGGCTGATTTCCAATGTGCGCCTGTCGCTCGGCACAGCCTGGCTGTTCCTGATCGCGGCCGAAGCCGTTGCGTCGGAACTGGGGCTTGGGTATCGCATCTTTCTGGTGCGCCGGTTTCTCGCGATGGACATCATCCTGACCTATGTGATCTGGATCACGCTGCTGGCTTTCCTGCTCGACTGGATGCTGCGGGCGCTCTCGCGGCGCGCCTTCCGCTGGGCGGAGGCGGGATTGTGAGTTTCGTCTCGGTGCGCGATGTCTGGCAATCCTATGGCGGACGTCCGATTCTGGAGCGGGTGAACCTGTCCGTTGCCGAAGGCGAGTTCATCTCGATCGTCGGGGCTTCGGGCTGTGGCAAATCCACCTTCCTGCGCCTGCTTCTGGCCGAGGAACAGCCCACGCGCGGGGTTATTTCGATTGCAGGCGAGGTGCCCGCGCGCGAGCCGGATCGCGCCCGTGGGGTGGTGTTTCAGCGCTATTCGGTGTTCCCGCATCTTAGCGTGCGCGACAACATCATCGCCGCCGAGGCCTTTGCGACAACCTGCGGCTGGCTCTGGGGCGCGCGTTTGCATGCCGCGCGCACCCGTGCAGATGAAACGCTCGCGCGGATCGGGCTGGACCATGTGGCGGGGCACTTCCCGGCGGCGCTGTCAGGGGGCATGCAGCAACGGCTTGCCATCGGACAGGCGCTGAACGCGCGCCCGCGGATCTTGCTTCTGGATGAGCCGTTCGGCGCGCTCGATCCCGGAACGCGCGTGCAGATGCATGATTTCCTGACCGATCTGCGCGCAAAAAGCCTGATGACGATCTTCATGGTCACCCATGATCTGGCCGAAGGCTTCAAGCTGGGCGACCGCGTGCTGGTCTTCGACAAGCCTCGCTGGGACCCGCAAGACCCCGGCGCATATGGGGCCACGATCACTTACGATTTCGATGCCCGCCATGGCGGCATCCCCTACCACCACCTGAGGGAGAAGATACATGAACCCACTCACGCCTGAGCGCAGCCGACCCCATGGTCCGCGTGCCGCCCGCGCCGCCCAAGCCGCGCGCGCTCGCCGCTATCACCACCCCGACCTAACCAACCTTCTAGGCTGGAAGGCGATGCAGCGCGAAGCCGACATCCCCGAAGGCCGCTCGGAAGAAGAACGCCGCTGGGCCCTGCGCATGGGCCTGACCGGCGCGGACAGTATCGAGGACCGCTCGATCCCCACTTTCGCGCGCGGCGAATTGCCCCATTTCGCGGGGATCAATACTTTCCTGAAAGCCCCGTATGCCGAAGACGTGCTGGATGTGCAGCATTACGATGCTACTGTACTTGGCATCCCGTTTGATGGTGGCACCACCTACCGCCCCGGCACACGGTTCGGGCCGCAAGGCGTACGGAAGATATCGGCGCTTTACACGCCCTATAACTATGAAATCGGGGTCGATCTGCGCGAACAGATGACATTGTGTGACGCAGGCGATGTGTTCACCATCCCCGCCAATCTGGAGAAAAGCTTCGACCAGATCAGCCGCGCCGTCAGCCATGTGGTTTCCAGCGGATCATTGCCTGTGATGATCGGGGGCGATCATTCGATCGGCTTTCCCTGCGTGCGCGGCATTGCCGAATGCACGTCCAAGAAGATCGGCATTATCCATTTCGACCGCCATGCCGATATTCAGGAGAAAGACCTCGATGAACGCATGCACACCACACCGTGGTTCCATTCCACCAACCTGCCCAATGTGCCTGCCAGGAACCTTGTGCAGATCGGCATTGGCGGCTGGCAAGTCCCGCGCGAGGCGGTGAAGGTCGCGCGCGAGCGGCAGACCAATATCATCACCATGTCCGATATGGAAAAGATGGGCATTTCCAAAACCATCGAGATGGCGCTGGAAATGGCATGGGACGGGGTCGATATGGTGTACCTGTCCTTTGACATCGACAGTATCGACTGCGGTTTCGTTCCGGGTACGGGTTGGCCGGAGCCGGGTGGCTTTCTGCCGCGCGAGGCGCTGGCGCTGGTGTCTGGCGTCGCCGCCGAGGGGATTTGCGGCATGGAACTGGTCGAAGTCTCGCCGCCCTACGACACATCGGACATCACGGCGCTGATGGGAACGCGCGTCATTGTTGATGTGCTCGGATCACTTGTCGCGCATGGCAAACTGGGTGCGCACAAGCGCCACATCGACAAGCCTGTCAACATCCCGCATGGCGAATTCAGCGGGCGGAGGTGGTCCAATGCCACATGACCATCATCATAACCATCACCATGATGACAAAACTGCCCATGGACATGGTCATAACCATGCCCATCCTGAGCATCTGCACAGCCATATGCACGGCCCGGACCGTGCCGCCGAATTGCAGATGCTTTCAGCGCAATTCATTGATGGATTCATTCAGGCGCGCGACAAGTCCAGCTATCTTCGTCTGGCAGGCGTCCCGTTCGAGCGGGACGGAAAGGAAGGCAAGGGAAGCCTGAAGCTG
>SLKB01000332.1 GCA_007134805.1 Paracoccaceae bacterium | reverse complement strand
CTATCTCTGGGGTCTGCACAAAGACGCGGTCCGGCGTCTCGGGCGGGGTTACGCCCTCTTCCTCGGCGCTCTCGAGGATGAAAGCGACGAGCAGGTCGCCCAGCGCTGCGAGCGTGGTGTCATGCGGTGTCATGTCGTCCGGGACAGCCGAGATATCTACCCACAGATCCCCGAGGTCGAAGCCTGCGCTTTCCGCGTCCGAATGAATCATCTCGGCCTGCGTGAACCCCGCAGCGCCGGGGCAGAAAGAGAACTCGAGCGGCAGCGCGTAGCAATCCTGGGCGGCAAACAGGGCGGATGGCGACACCAGCACCATGAGCCCTGCGACGATGAGGGAGGCACCGGTGCGTTCATTCATGCGCGTTCTCCTTCAGGGTCTTGTTCTTCAACCCTGTGCCCAGATAGGCCTCGATCACCATCTCGTTGGCCTTAATCTCGGCGAGGCTGCCTTCGGCGAGAACCTTGCCTTCGGCCATGCAGATCACCGGGTCGCAGATCTTGCCGATGAAATCCATGTCATGCTCGATGACAACAAAGGTGTAGCCCTGTTCCTCATTCAGCCGCACGATGGCATCGGCAATCGTGTTCAGAAGCGTCCGGTTGACCCCGGCGCCGACCTCGTCGAGAAAGACGACCTTGGCATCGGTCATCATCGTGCGGCCCAGTTCGAGAAGTTTCTTCTGCCCGCCTGAAATCTGGCCGGCCTTTTCATTGGCGATGTGGTCGATCGTCAGGAATTTCATCACCTCATCGGCACGCGCGCGCACCCGGGTTTCCTCCGCGCGCACGAGGTCGCGACGAAACCATGCGCTCCAGAGATTTTCGCCCGCCTGCTCGGGGGGGACCATCATGAGGTTCTCGCGCACCGTCATGGAGTGGAATTCATGCGCAATCTGAAAGGTGCGGAGCAGCCCTTTCGAGAACAACTCGTGCGGGGGAAGGCCGGTGATGTCCTCTCCCTGCATCAGAATCTGTCCAGAAGTTGGTGGAAGGACGCCTGCTATCACATTGAAAAGAGTTGTTTTTCCTGCGCCGTTTGGTCCGATCAGACCCGTGATCGAGCCTTTCCTGATCTGCAGGCTTGCTCCATCGACGGCATGGGAGCCGCCAAAATGCTTGTGCAGGTCGCGGACCTCGATCATCGCCTCTGTCATGCCTTCATCCTCGACTCGTTCCTTGCACTGCAAGATTGGCGATGCCGCTTCATCACAGTGCCAATCTCAAAACGGCCCGGGAGGATGCCCGGGCCGCCAAAGCCTGATCGTCAAATCGGTCGCCTCAGTGGAACTGAACCGTGACGAATTCGCCGTTTTCGACCACATATTCGCGGTAGCTGCCCGCGGCCTCACCCGGTCCGACTAGTTCGACATTGGTCGCGCCGATATAGTTGATTTCACCGCCATCGGCGAGGATCTGCAGCCCGCGCCCGAGTTCGCCCGGCAGGATCTCCTCGCCCGGCGCATTGGCGACATTGAGGATGTTCGCTGCGATGCCTTCAGGGGTCGCCTCGCCGGCGGCTTGCGCTGCCAGCGCGAGCAATGCCGCGGCGTCATAGCTCTCGCGCGTGAAGCTCGAAGACGCATTTACACCTGCCGCTTCGGCCAGTTCCTGGAACGTGTCAGCGCCTTCACCTGCAGCCCAGGGAATGGTGCCGATGGTGCCTTCGAGCGCCTCGCCGGTCGAGGCGACCAGCTCATCGCCATACATGCCGTCGCCGATGAAGAACTGCTCGAACGCGCCGAGCTCATAGGCCGTGCGCAGCATCGAGCCGCCGCCATCCGTATAGCCGAGGATGACCAGCGCATCGCCGCCAGCTGAGGCCAACTGGCTGACTTCGGCCGAGTAATCGCCGCGCGCCTCTTCATGGGCGACCTGCGTTGTGACCATGCCCCCCATGGCCTCAAACGAGGCGACGAAGGCATTGGCGAAGCCTGCGCCATAATCATTGTTCGTGTACGTGACGGCGACAGACTCAAAGCCACGCTCCATCACGATACCGGCCAGCACCTCACCCTGACGGGCGTCAGAGGGGGCCGTACGGAAGAACAGCCCGTCCGAATCCGTGTCCGTGAACGCAGGCGAGGTGGCCGATGGCGAGATCATCGGAACGCCTGCCGACATGGCGACATTCTGCAGCACGGCCATGGTCACGCCAGAACAATCCGCCCCCATGATCGCGACGATCCCGTCGGACGAAATCAGGCGCTCGGCTGCAGCCTGGGCCGCCGAGGAGTCAACGCATGTGGAATCGGCGCGCACCGAAGCGATGGTCTGGCCACCAAGGAACATGCCGCTTTCGTTGATTTCCTGAAACGCCAGCTCTGCGCTGTCGGCCATGAATGGCGTGACGGATTCGATCGGTCCGGTGAAACCCAAAAGCACGCCGATGCGCACTTCATCAGCCATGCTCATGCCGGCTGACAGTGCCAGCGCCGTGCTGGCCAGGAACAGCTTTTTCATCAGGAGTCTCCCATATGGTTTGTTATTGTTCTGCCCGGGCACCCGATGCCCGAGACCGGCGGGTTTGCCCACCTTGTAACTTGCGTAGCACGCGGTTCTGGCTGAGAAAAGAGTTTCTGAAGCGCCATGCAGTCCTGTGCGGCCACAGAATGTCCCGCGACCCTCCAACGGCTGATTCGATGGGCGCGATGCAGTGCTCCGGCAGCCTGCGCCCGAGGCCGAGGCGGGCGCGGCGCGTCTATTCGAGCTCGATCGTGCCGGGCGGTTTTGACGTGCAATCGTAGAAGACCCGGTTGATGCCGCGCACTTCATTTATGATCCGCGTCGCGGTCTCGCCGAGAAATTCGTGGCTGAAGGGAAAATAATCCGCTGTCATGCCATCCACGCTGGTCACGGCGCGCAGGGCCAGCGCGTAGTCGTAGGTGCGCCCGTCCCCCATCACTCCCACAGTGCGCATTGGCAGGATCGCTGCAAAGGCCTGCCAGATCGCATCATAAAGCCCGTGCTTGCGGATCTGGTCGATATAGACCGCGTCCGCGCGGCGCAGGATGTCGAGCTTCTCGCGGGTGATCTCACCGGGGCAACGGATCGCGAGGCCGGGGCCGGGAAAGGG
>SLKB01000100.1 GCA_007134805.1 Paracoccaceae bacterium | reverse complement strand
GCGCTTGCCGCGGCGCAAACGCCGGTGGTGGGCGTGATCGTCCCGTCGCTCGTCAATTCGTTCTTCGCCGACACTGTGGACGCGCTGCAGCAGGATCTGATGCGCGAAGGCTATCAGATCCTGATCGGCCACACCAATTATGACCTCGCGCGCGAGGAAGAACTGGTGCGCACCTTCCTGGCCTGGTCGCCCTCGGCGATCGTGCTGACCGGGCTCGACCACAGCCGCGCGACCCGCCAGATCCTGCAGGCGAGCGACATTCCCGTGGTCGAGATGTGGGAACTTGGCCCCCAGCCGATCGACCTGCTGGTGGGGTTTTCGCATGCCGATGTCGGCCGCATGCAGACCCGCCATCTCATCGACGCAGGTTGTCGCGCCATCGCCTTCATGGGCGCGCGGATGGAACTTGACGCCCGCGCCGCGCAGCGCGCGCAGGGCTACCGCGATGTCCTTGCCGCGCATTCGGGCCAGGCGCCGGCGGAGCTGGTCGATGCCGGCGCGCAGACGGCAAGCGCCGCTGCCGCGGCGACCGCCGATCTGCTGGCGCGCCGCCCTGATCTTGACGGGATCGTGTTTTCCAATGACATCCTCGCCCTTGGTGCCTGGCGCGAGGCGCAGCGGCGCGGTGCGGATGTGCCGGAGCAGATCCGCATGATCGGCTTCGGGGGGCTGGATTTCACCTCTTCCTCGGTTGCGGCTCTTTCGACCGTGGCGCCGCCGCGCACCGAGATCGGGCGCGCGATCGTTGAAATGCTGCTTGCGCGGATTGCAGGCCGGCCGGTCGCGGCCCGTCGCGAATTGCCGCTCAGCCTGATTGCGCGGGCAAGCTCTGCGGCGCGCGCGACGGCGCCCTTGGCCTGAGGCGGAACCGAGCGTTGCATCAGCGCGTTTGTGGATGACGATGCTCAACCCACGCAGGAGGCTTGCATGCCATTCGCACGCGTCACGGCAATTCTTGGGCTTCTGGGCGATATCCTGGCCCCGAAACCCCATCCGCAACCGATCCCTGTCAGGGACCGGCCGCGGGATCACCCTGTTCCACCGCGTCGCCGCGTCGACTGACAGGCGCGCTGATCTGAACAATCGCCGGAACCCGGCCTTGGCAATCGCGTTTCTACTGTGACACAGTATCGCACGCGCGAAAGACAGGAGTTTTCATGGCCAGACAACCTGCCGACAAGGCAACCGATGACGCGAAGCGCAAGGCCGATGACACGGCGAAGAGCGCGAGTGACGCTGCCGACGACCTCAAGGATCTGGCAGAGTTGGGGTATGAGGAATTGCGCGAGCATGTCGCAAGTCTTCAGGCCGATCTCGAGGAGCTGTCCAGGGCGATGCAGAAAGCCGGCCGCGCGAAAGCCGCGCAGGCACGCCGCGCCGCCCAGCGCGGCAAGCGCCGGGCGACCAAGGCCGCCGAGGAGGGTTACGAGTACGCCCATGAGCAATTCGATGACGCCATCGATGAGGTTGAAACCTTCACCCGAGAGCGCCCGGCGCTTGCCATGGGGATCGCGGCCGCGCTCGGGTTCATCTTCGCGCTGTTTCTGACCCGGCGGTGATGTCTCGCCTCACGGCCCATCTGCGCCGACGCGTCGAATGGCAGGCGCGCCACATCGCCCTTGCCGTGATCGGCGGGGCGCTTGTGCTGATGGGGCTTGGGTTCATCATCTCGGCGCTGTGGCTTCTGATCGCGCGCGAAATCTCGCCGCTGGCGGCGTCGACAAGCCTTGGGCTGCTGTTTCTGGGGGCGGGGCTCGTCGTGTTCGTGCTGCGCGCCCGCAGCCCGCAGCCTCGCGTTGCGCCGGCCGAGGCGCACCTGCGCGACGCCGCGCGGCGCGATCGGCTTTACCGCCCGGAAGGCGAATTCCCCGCCTTGCTCGAAGCCTTCCTCTTTGGCGTGACGACCTATCTTCAGATGAAGAACCGGCGCCGCGCGCGCAAGGAGCCTGCGCGCAAGAATGAGGAATAATCAGCAGCTTGTCAGGATCAGCACGGGAAACAGGGTGAAGAGGCTCGCACCCAGCCCGATCCACGCGCCCGCATAGGGCAGAAACTGCGCAAGCCCTGCATCGATGGCTGGCCGCGTGGCCGGTGTGACAGCCTTCAGCAGCACGGCATGTGCGCCCAGCCCCAGCGCCCAGGCGGCGATCATGAGGCCGCGTGTGCCAAGGCTCAGTGTTTCGGGCGACGTGTCCGTCCCTGCGCAGGCCGCGCCGTGAAGCGCATAGACGATCACAAACAGCACCGCCCACAGCGTGGGCCCCGCAAGCGAGAGCGCGAGCCATCTCATAGCCCTACCTGCACGGCGAGCACTGCTGTCGCGATCGCGGCACAGACGGCCGTGTAGCTCTGCCAGATCCGCCAGTTCAGGAAGCCGCCGGGTTGCCCGGGGCCGATTTCGCCGCGGCGCATCTGGTCAAGGCAGAAGCACGCGAAGCCTGCAGCGAGCAGCACATGCAGCGCCAGATAGCCCGTCAGGATCGCGCGCAGCGAATCGCGGCTGTGCAAGGTCGGATCATCGAGGTGCGCGGCAATCCAGATCAGGATCGCCACACCGCCCAGATTGGCCAGCGCCCCGATGGACGCAGCCAGCATCCGTGTCGCGCGCTGCCCCGATCCCGCGCCAATCCCTGCGCCGAGCCGCGCCAGCACCAGAAGCCCGATCAGCGCGACCAAGGCCCAGCCGACCTGTGTGACCGGCACCGCGCTTTCCGGCGGGGTCGAGGCAGGGGTGACGACCGACAGGAAGCCAAGCCCGAACAGGAGCGAGGCGAACAGGGTGCCATTCGCGGTCAGAAGCGCGATCATCCCGCTATGGACAAGCGACATCCGCGCGCGGTGATGGACGGGCAGGTGCAGCCCTGGCGCGACCTCGACCGGGTTCATGTCGCCTTCGGGCCTCAGCCCGCGCGCCCAGAACCAGATCAGCACCGCTACTGGCAGAAGCGAGAGCCCGGCAAGCGTGTAGAGCCCCGCCAGCATGAACAGCACGAAGACCCCGATGCTCGCCGAAAGGACCAGTGGCAGCGCCGTATTCCCCGGCAGGATCGCCACGTGATCAGGCCGCGCGCCGCTGAGCGTGG
>SLKB01000074.1 GCA_007134805.1 Paracoccaceae bacterium | reverse complement strand
CGCACATCCACCGCCACATCGAGGATCACCCCCGCCGAGCAGCGCACGAGCTTGTCCTGCCCATGCGGCGGCGCCTGATAATGCAGCCCCCGCAGCGTGTGGCGCCGGGCCGAGAAACTGTGGTTGTCCTGCACGAAATCGGGCCAGATGAGCCCGGCGCGCGCCAGCGCCTGCTTGTTCCAGGTCTCGGAAAACCAGCCCCGCGCATCGGCGAACCGGCGCGGTGTGACAAGAACTGGGCCCGGAATTGCAAATGTCTGGGTCTGCATCTCACATCCTGTAGACCACCCAATAGGTTGTCCCGCAGGAGGCTGCAAGCACGCTTGTGCGGGCGCTCACCAGCGCCGTGTCGGGCCCGTGTCGATATGGATGAAGGTTTGATAGCGCCCCAGCCCCCCCCGGCCCAGCGCCGCCGCATGCTGGTGCAACTCGCGTGCGCGCATGCCGGGATGCGCGACATCGAGCGCGCGTCCGTGCAGGTGGAAGGAATTCGCAGCGCCGCGGCGCACCGACTGCGCCGAAGACCGGAAGCCATGGGTCAGGATAAGCGGCGTCTCGGCCCCCGTGCGGGCCTGCAGCGCGGCCGCAAGGTCCAGCAGATGCGGGTCGAACTCGCCTGTCTCGCCCGTGCGCAGGTCGCGGGCAAATTGCGCAAAGCGCTCGAGCGGCTCTTCGAGATAGGCGCGGCCGTCGAAATAGATCTCGTTATAGACCTCCTCGGTCCGCTGGTTGATCATGACAAGGCCGCGCGGGTCTTGCTCGGGGGGCGACGGGTCCGCACGGCGCAGAAAGGGCAGAGCCTGCGACGGGGTCGCGGCCAGCCCGCCAAGGGCTGCTGCCGCCCCCAGCAGAAAGGCGCGCCTGCCAGAGGCAGGTCGGTGACCGATGGTCGACATGTCATACTCCGGGATTGTTGGTCTCGGGCGGCGATCTATCGAAGCCGCGCGGCCGATCCCATCCCCAAACCGCAGGCCCGCCCCCGGGTCGGCGGATTCTTACCCAGGCCCCATGCCCTCAGACCCCTTGCGCCCGGCAGCCTTCCCGCCTACATTCAGAGTGTTCCGCAAGGAACTATGGACATAAACGCGCTCGTAATAAGCGGATCGGACCCGGGGGCGGTACCCGGCGGCTCCACCAAACATCCGTCATTTGCGGATCATGGGGCCGAAACAGGATCGACGAACGTCTAAAGGGGTTAGCTTTGTCTCGGTGAGCCACCACCGTTATCGGTGCAAAACGTACAGTTGCAAATGACAACCGTGCTCCGGTGGCTGTTGCTGCGTAAGCGGTAACGAAACCGAAACCTTGAAGCCCTTGTGCTTAGCCGCGCAAGGCGGGGTTCGCAGGCACCTGGCAACAGAAGCCTGCACTTACTTTTCACGCAAAGATTGAATCCTCCGCACTGATCCGTCGGATCCGTGGATTCCGCACAATCTGAAAACCTCCCCCTTTTCATTGCGCGGGTTTTGCCTATGCTGGGCCTCGCACGTAGAGCAAAGGCAGATCGAATGGCAGGTGCAATCGATTACGGCAACCTGATGCATGACGCCATGCGCGGCCTGATCCGCACAGTTATGGAGGCTGTGGCACAGGACGGGCTTCCAGGGGACCACCATTTCTTCATCACGGTCGATACTGGCCATCCCGACATGCAGATGGCCGGCTGGCTGCGCGAGCGCTACCCTGAGGAGATCACCCTCGTCATCCAGCACTGGTTCGACAATCTCTCGGTCGACGAGGACGGCTTCGCGATCACCCTCAATTTCGGCAACGCGCCCGAGCCGCTTTATATCCCGTTCGACGCGATCTCGACCTTCGTGGACCCGTCCGTGGAATTCGGCCTGCGCTTCGAGCTGCATCAGGACGACGACAGCGACGATCTCGACGAGGACGAGGAAGCCCCGATGCTCGAGAATGCCGAGCCAGAGGAGAAAAGCGGCGAGGTCGTGAGCCTCGACAAGTTCCGCAAATAATCGCGCGGTATGCGGCGGCATGCCGATTGCCATGGCCCGCCCCACGCGCTAAGCACAAGGCCGGGATTTGCCTTGAGGAGCTTCGCGCATGACCGCTATCCGCACAGAAACCGACAGTTTCGGCCCGCTTGACGTTCCGGCAGACAAGTACTGGGGCGCGCAGACGCAGCGGTCGATCCTGAATTTCCCCATCGGCTGGGAACGCCAGCCCGTGCCGATCGTGCGCGCGCTGGGCGCTGTGAAATGGGCCTGCGCGATGGTCAATCTCGAACAGGGCAGCCTCGATCAGCGCCGCGCCGATGCCATCACCCAGGCCGCGCGCGAAGTCTTCGACGGCAAGTTCGACGACAATTTCCCGCTCGTCGTCTGGCAGACCGGGTCAGGCACGCAAAGCAACATGAACGCCAATGAGGTGATCTCGAACCGGGCGATCGAGATCCTGGGCGGCACCCTGGGCAGCAAGGACCCGGTCCACCCCAATGACCATTGCAACATGGGCCAATCCTCCAACGACACCTTTCCCACTGCGATGCATGTGGCCATCGGCATGCTCGCGCGCGACGTGCTGCTGCCGGGGCTTGAGAAACTGCACGCCGCCCTTGCCGCGAAATCGGAAGAGTTCCGCGACATCATCAAGATCGGCCGCACCCACACGCAGGACGCGACCCCCCTCACGCTGGGGCAGGAATTCGGCGGCTACGCGCATCAGGTCAAGATGGGCATCGCCCGCGTCGAGATGTGCCTGCCGCATATCTATGAGCTCGCGCAGGGCGGCACGGCCGTCGGCACCGGGCTGAACACCCGCAAGGGCTGGGATGTGAAGGTCGCCGCCCATATCGCCGAGCTGACCGGCCTGCCCTTCCGCACCGCCCCCAACAAGTTCGAGGCGCTTGCCGCGCATGACGCAATGGTCATGTTCTCGGGCGCGCTGAAGACGGTCGCGGCCTCGCTCTTCAAGATCGCCAATGACATGCGGCTTCTCGGCTCGGGCCCGCGCTCCGGGCTGGGCGAGTTGATCCTGCCGGAAAATGAGCCGGGCTCCTCGATCATGCCCGGCAAGGTCAACCCCACGCAGGCAGAGGCGCTGACCATGGTCTGCGCGCATGTGATGGG
>SLKB01000353.1 GCA_007134805.1 Paracoccaceae bacterium | reverse complement strand
GCTTGCGATCCTCACGCCCATTCTGCCGCTGCAGCCCCCGAACGAGACCAATACCGCCAACCGCTACCTGCGTCCGTTCTCGGAGGGGCATCTGCTCGGCACAGATCATCTCGGGCGCGATCTGCTCTCGCGGTTGATGTGGGGCACGCGGCTCTCGCTCGCAGTTGGCTTTGCGGCGGCGCTGATTGCGGGGCTCGCGGGGGCTGCGATCGGCGTGATCGCGGGTTATTTCGGCGGGCGCACGGACAATGTCACGATGCGCGGCGTCGATATGCTGATGGCATTTCCCTATATCCTGCTAGCACTTGCGATCGTCGCCGTGCTGGGGCCGGGCCTGCTGAATGCGCTGATCGCAGTTGCTGTGGTCAACATCCCGTTCTTCGCGCGCAATATTCGCGGGATCACAGTCGGGATCGCACATCGAGAGTTCATTGACGCCGCGCGGCTGGCAGGGCTCGGGCATATCCGGATCCTGCTGACCGAAGTGGTGCCCAATGTCGTGCCGGTGGTGGTCATCGCCATGTCCACGACCATCGGATGGATGATCCTTGAAACGGCGGGGTTGTCCTTCCTCGGGCTTGGGAGCCAGCCACCGCAGGCGGATCTCGGCTCGATGCTGGGCGAGGCGCGGTCAGCGCTGATCACCGCCCCGCATACCTCTATCGTGCCGGGGGTGATGATCCTGCTGATCGTGATGTCGGTCAACCTGCTCGGGGACGGGATCCGCGACGCGCTCGACCCGCGCCTGCGCTCGGGCGCGCTTGCACGTCCCATGGCGGCCACGCGCGTCGAACGGGTCACCCCGCCTCCGCCCGCCGACGGCGCGGGGCTCTTGCGGATCGAGGATCTTGAGACGCAGTTCCACGTCGGCAAACGGGTCTACAAGGCGGTCAACAAGGTCTCGCTCTCGCTCAACCCTGGCGAATGTCTGGGGTTAATCGGTGAGAGTGGGTCGGGCAAATCTGTGACTGCGCTCTCGGTGATGGGGCTCGTCGCCTCGCCCCCTTGCGTGATCACGGGTGGCGCGGTCCGGCTTGAGGGGCGCGACCTGATCGGCGCCCCTTATGAGTTGCTGCGATCCCTACGCGGCAAGCGCGTCGCCTATATCTTCCAGGACCCGCTTTCGACGCTGCACCCGCTCTATCGCATCGGCGACCAGTTGATCGAGGCGATCCGCGTGCATGCCCCCCTCAGCCGCGCCGAGGCGCACAAGCGCGCGCTCAAGCTTCTGGAGGATGTGCGCATCCCGAATCCCAAGGCACGCGCGACGGCCTTCCCGCATGAGCTGTCGGGTGGCATGCGCCAGCGCGTGGGCATTGCGATGGCGCTCGCCAATGATCCCGATATCATCATCGCCGATGAGCCGACGACGGCGCTCGATGTGACCGTGCAGGCCCAGATTCTGGCGCTGCTGGATGAATTGCGACGCTCGCGCGGGCTTGCGATCCTGTTCATCACGCATGATTTCGGCGTGGTGGGCCAGCTTTGTGACCGGGTGGCTGTGATGTATGGTGGCCGGATCGTCGAGACGGGCGCTACCGCAGAGGTTCTCGCGGCCCCGGCCCATCCCTATACGCGGCGACTGATTGCCTGCGTGCCCGAACTGGGCGGCGGGCGGCGGGTTCTGGCCGCCATCCCCGGCCTGCCCCCCGCTGTCGATGCTCTGCCCGAAGGCTGCGCCTTCGCCCCGCGCTGCGAGAAGGCGCGCGACGCCTGCACGCGCGGCGAGATCGCGCTCAAGGGTAATGCGCGGAAGGTCCGCTGCCTCTTTCCCGAGGTTGCCCCATGACGCTTGCCCTCAAAACCATCGACCTTGCCAAGAGCTTCGACATCGGCAAGCGCCTGATCGGCCCGCCCCGTGCGCAGGTCCATGCCGTGCACCCGACCTCGCTCGAGGTGCGGCAGGGCGAGACGTTGGGCATCGTGGGCGAATCCGGCTGCGGGAAATCGACGCTGGCGCGGATGCTCGTGGGGCTCCTGCCGCCGACCGCCGGCACGATCGAGATCGAGGGGCGCGCGCTTGATCGTGCCCACCCTGCCGCCTTCGGGCGACTGATCCAGTATGTGTTCCAGGATCCAGTCTCGAGCCTGAACCCGCGCAAGACGATCCGCCAGATCATCGAGGTGCCCTTGCGCCGGTTGCACGGGCTGAAGGGTCGCGCACTCGCGGCGCGCATCGCAGAGTTGTTCGACGCAGTCAACCTGCGCCCCGAATTTCTGGATCGCTACCCGCATGAATTCTCGGGCGGGCAGGCGCAGCGCATCGGAATCGCGCGCGCCCTGGCCGCGCGCCCGCGCATTCTGATCCTTGATGAGCCGGTCTCGGCACTCGATGTCTCGGTTCAAGCGCAGGTGCTGAATCTGCTCGCTGAACTCAAGGCCGAGTTCAACCTGACCTATCTGTTCATCAGCCATGATCTGGCAGTGGTTGAGGCTGTGAGCGACCGGATCGCAGTGCTCTATTTCGGATCAGTCGTCGAAACCGGCCCGGCCGAAGCGGTCTTTACCACGCCACGCCACCCTTATACACATCTGCTGGCCAGTTCCGCGCCCGTGGTCGGGCGGCCTTTGGGCGGCGCGCAGGGAGGCGAGTTGCCTGACCCGCTCAACCCGCCGCCGGGCTGCGCCTTTGCAGGGCGCTGCCCCTGCGCAACAGACCTTTGCCGTCGCGAGATCCCCGCGCTGCGCTCGATCGAAGGGGAACAATTTGCCGCCTGCCACCACCCGATCAGCGACTGACCGGCTATCGCGCCCGCAACAGGTGGCCGAGGCGATCAAGTCCTGGGTCATGGCAAAAGGGCTGCAACCTGGCGACCGGCTTCCATCCGAGAGCGCGCTGATCGCGCGCTTTGGCATGGCTAAGGGCACGATCCGCGAAGCGATCCGCCTCCTCGAGGCGCAGGGGCTTGTGACATCGCGCACCGGTCCGGGGGGCGGGGTTTTCGTGCATCGCGTCTCGGACCAGCGCGCCGCGACCCTGCTTGGCAATTATTTCTATTTTCAGGATCTGACGATCGAGGATGTCTACCAGATCCGCGAAGCGCTAGAGCCGGAACTGGCGGCCTCGCTCGCAGGCAAGCTCGATGCTGGCCAACTTGCCGAACTGGAAGACATCATGACCCGTTACGCCGCACCTGCGCGCGATATCGGGGAAGAGCGTGACCAGCATATCGCGTCGCTGTTGTTTCACGCGCGCCTTGCCGAGATGTCGCAGAACCCGCTGCTTGGTTTCCTCATTCGCTTCACGGCCAATATGCTCTCGGATATCACAGTGTCGCGCAGGCTCTACGCGCAGCTCAATCGTGAACTCTGGGCCTCTGGCGTGGGCTTCCAGACCCGCCTGATCGCCGCCCTACACGACGGTGATGCCACGGCCGCGCGCGAGATCATGGCCGAGCATATGCGCACCGCGCGCCGCCTGATGCGCCTTCAGGAAACCGTGCTGACCCAGCGATTCCTGGCCGAGGGGGATCTGCTCTGATCCGCGCTCTCGGAGTCGCATTCGCGCAAGAGGATGTCAGATTACGGGCTGTTCCGGCGCCGGGCCAGGCAGTAGGATCCCGCGCAGATCAAGAGGTATGCCATGCGTTATTCCGGCTTCCGCGTTCTGAAAGAGGCGCTGACAGGCCACAAGGGCTGGCAGCCCGTCTGGCGCGACCCGGAACCGCAGGCAGAGTACGACTTCGTCATCGTAGGCGGCGGCGGACACGGACTCGCTACAGCCTATTACCTCGCGAAGGAGTTCCGCCAGAGCCGGATCGCGGTTCTGGAAAAGGGCTGGATCGGCGGCGGCAATGTCGGGCGCAACACCACGATCATCCGCTCGAACTATCTGCTGGAGGGCAACCAGCCTTTCTACGAGTTTTCGTTGAAGCTGTGGGAGGGACTGGAGCAGGATTTCAACTACAACGCCATGGTCAGCCAGCGCGGGATCTTGAACCTGTTCCACAGCGACGCCCAGCGCGATGCCTATATCCGCCGCGGCAATGCGATGATCCTGCACGGTGCGGATGCCGAATTGCTCAGCCCCGCGCAGGTGCGGCGCGCCTACCCGTTTCTCGATTTCGACAATGCGCGCTTTCCCATCAAGGGTGGCCTGGCGCAGCGCCGTGGCGGCACCGTTCGCCATGACGCGGTCGCCTGGGGCTATGCGCGCGGGGCCGACCGGCGCGGTGTGGACATCCTCCAGAACTGCGAGGTCACGGGGTTCCGGATCGCGCAGGGCCGATGTCTTGGCGTCGAGACCTCGCGCGGGTTCATCGGTGCAGGCAAGGTGGGTGTCGCGGTAGCGGGCTATTCCAGCCACGTGATGGCGATGGCGGGCCTGCGACTTCCGATCGAGAGCCATGTCCTGCAGGCCTTTGTCAGCGAAGGGTTGAAGCCGGTTCTGCCGGGTGTGATTACCTTTGGCGCGGGCCATTTCTACTGTAGCCAGTCCGACAAGGGGGGGCTTGTCTTCGGCGGCGATATCGACGGCTACAATTCCTATGCCCAGCGCGGCAATCTGCCCGTGATCGAGGATGTGGTTGAGGGCGGAATGGCGCTGTTTCCGGGCCTTGGCCGCGCGCGCCTGTTGCGGATGTGGGGGGGTGTGATGGACATGAGCATGGACGGCTCGCCCATCATCGACCGCACCGATATCGACGGACTCTATTTCAACGGCGGCTGGTGCTATGGCGGCTTCAAGGCGACCCCGGCCTCTGGCTGGTGCTTCGCGCATCTGCTCGCCACCGATGCACCGCACGCGACGGCGGTCGCCTACCGATTCGACCGGTTCCGGCGCGGCGCCATGATCGACGAAAAAGGCGTGGGCGCGCAGCCCAATCTGCATTGAGGCCATCCATGATCTTTCCCGCGTTGTCCCATGACATATACAAGCCGAGCAAGAGAGTGCCAGCATGTTGATCGAACACCCTCTGCTCGGCCCCTGCGATGCGCAGGAATTCGTCTACAAGGGCGATGCCTGTCTGATTGACCGACCCGACGGGATGGCCGAGGGCGCAGAGGCAGCCTTCTACGAGCATGTCTACCCGCGCGACAATCCTGCCGGCTTGCATCGCGAGTTGTGGTTCCATGAGCAGGGCGACCGGTCCTGGCTCGTCGTCACCCGCAACACGCGCACCCATGAGATCGTCAAGGTTGAACTGGCCCGCGATTTCGCCCGTGCACGGGGGCGGGGCAGATGAGGCTCAAGAGTGGCGGCCATATTGACCGCACCACCACGATCGGCTTCCGTTTCAATAGGAAGGTGTTCACGGGTCATCCCGGTGACACGCTGGCGTCGGCGCTGATGGCCAATGGTGTGCGGCTGATGGGCCGGTCGTTCAAGTATCATCGCCCGCGCGGCGTTCTGACCGCCGGCAGTGAAGAGCCCAACGCGCTTGTCGAGTTGCGCACTGGCGACCGGCAGGAACCCAATACGCGTGCGACCATGATCGAACTGCATGACGGATTGCAGGCGCGGTCCCAGAACGCCTGGCCGAGCCTGCGCTTCGACGCGCTTGCCGTAAATGACCGCCTTTCGAACCTGCTGACGGCGGGCTTCTACTACAAGACCTTCATGTGGCCCGCGTCGTTCTGGGAAAAGCTCTACGAGCCGCTCATCCGCCGCGCTGCCGGTCTGGGTGCAATCACGGCCCGCCCGGATCCTGACAGCTATGACAAGGGCTATCTGCATTGCGATCTTCTGGTCATTGGCGCCGGTCCCGCCGGACTGATGGCGGCACTTACCGCCGGGCGTGCGGGCGCGCGGGTGATCCTTGCCGATGAGGATTTCCGCCTCGGCGGCCGCCTGAATGCCGAGCGCATCTGCATCGCCCATATGGCCGGCAGCGACTGGGCCGCGCAGGCCGCGGCAGAACTGGTGAGCCTGCCCAATGTCCGTATGTTGCCGCGCTGCACGGTCTTCGGCGCCTTCGATCACGGGATCTATGGCGCCATCGAGCGGGTGGCCGACCATCTTGCCCGGCCCGCCAAAGACCAGCCCCGCCAGATCCTGTGGCGCATCACCTCTCGGCGCGCGCTGCTGTGTGCGGGCGCGATCGAGCGTCCCATTGCATTTGCAGACAATGACCGGCCCGGCATCCTGACCGCGGGCGCCTTGCGGGCCTATGCAAATCGCTGGGCCGCTGCACCGGCGGGTCGGGTTGCTGTCTTCACGAACAACGACGATGGCCATCGCACGGTGGCTGATCTGCAGGCCCATGGGGTGGAGGTCGCCGCCCTCATTGACGCGCGCGCGAAGGCGCCTGATCTGCCGGGGGTCGAGCTGCTGAAGGGCGCGCAGGTGACCGGCAGTCGCGGGCGGCTCGGGCTGCGCGAGATCACAGTGCGGCTGGCGAGCGGTGAGCTCCGCAGGATCGCGGTCGGCGGACTGGGCGTCTCGGGCGGGTGGAACCCCAATGTCGCGCTGTGTTGTCACCAAGGCGCCCGCCCCGAATGGCGCGAAAAGATCGCAGCCTTCGTACCAGGGCGCGCTTTGCCGCCGGGCCTCGGCGTTGCCGGGGCGGCGGGCGGTGCCTTCAGCACGCATGCCGCGCTGGAGACTGGCGCGCTTGAGGCGCGTGACGCGCTCGACGCGCTCGGGCTTGCTGCGCGCGCGCCCGACCTGCCGCAGGCCGAAGATGCGCCCATCCGCATCACGCCCTTCTGGCATGTGGCGGCCAAGGGCCGCGCGTGGCTGGATTTCCAGAATGATGTGACGGTCAAGGATATCCGGCTCGCCCACCAGGAGGGGTTTCGCGCGGTCGAGCATCTCAAGCGTTATACTACGCTTGGCATGGCGACCGATCAGGGCAAGACTGCGAATATGGGCGGGCTTGCGGTCATGGCCGAACTGACTGGCCAGAGCATCGCGCAGACAGGCACCACCATGTTCCGCCCGCCTTATACGCCAGTGACACTGGGCGCGCTCGCCGGGCGGGCGAGGGGCGCGCTGTTTCGCCCCGCCCGCCTGACGCCGAGCCATCACTGGGCTACGGAGCAGGGGGCTGTCTTCGTCGAAGCGGGCCTGTGGCTGCGGGCGCAATACTTCCCTCGGCCCGGCGAGTCGCAGTGGCGCGAGAGCGTCGACCGCGAGGTCCTGGCGACGCGCAAGAGCCTCGGTGTCTGCGATGTCACGACGCTTGGCAAGATCGACGTGCAGGGGAGCGATGCGGCGGCGTTTCTCAATCGCATCTATTGCAATGCCTTCTCGAAGCTTGCGGTCGGGCGGGTTCGCTACGGGCTGATGCTGCGCGAGGACGGGATCGCCTTTGATGACGGCACCGCAGCGCGGATGGCGGAGGATCATTTTGTCGTCACCACCACCACGGCCAACGCCGTCCCCGTCTATCGCCACATGGAATTCGCGCGCCAATGCCTCTGGCCTGAGATGGATGTGCAGCTGATTTCGACAACCGAGGCCTGGGCGCAATACGCCATCGCCGGGCCGAATGCGCGGCGGCTGCTGCAAAAGCTAGTGGACCCTGACTTCGACATCTCGAACGAGGGCTTTCCCTTCATGGCCTGCGCCGAGCTGACCATCTGCGGGGGGTGTCGCGCGCGGCTGTTCCGCATCTCCTTCTCGGGCGAGCTGGCCTATGAGCTCGCGGTGCCCACGCGCTACGGCGATGCGCTCATGCGCCGGATCATGGCTGCGGGGGCAGAGTTCAACATCACCCCCTACGGCACCGAGGCGCTGGGCGTCATGCGGATCGAGAAGGGGCATGTCGCGGGCAATGAGCTGAACGGCCAGACCACAGCGCTCAATCTGGGGCTCGGGCGGATGGTGAGCAGGAACAAGGACAGTATCGGTGCGGTCCTGTCGCGGCGCGAGGGGCTGAATGGCCCCGACGCGCTGCATCTGGTCGGTGTTCGGCCAAAGTCCCCGCAGACGCGCATCCCGGCCGGTGCACATCTGCTGGAGCGCGGCGCAAAGCCGGTCGCCGCCAATGATCTGGGCTATCTGACCTCGGCCTGCTACTCGCCCTCGCTGCAATCCTACATCGCGCTCGGCTTGCTGAAGAACGGTCAGGCGCGGATAGGCGAGGTGCTGCGCGCGGCAAGCCCGCTCACCGGCCAGGATGTCGAGGTGGAGATCACCTCGCCACATTTCATCGATCCTGAAGGAGCGCGCCTTCGTGCATGACCTCTCGCCTCTCACTGGGCTCGGCGCGAGTACCCCGCGCGAAGACACCATCGGCGCCGTTGTGATCACCGACGCACCGGACTGGGCGCTCGCCTCGGTGACCGCGCGTGCGGGTGAGGGGCATGACTGCCGCGAAATCCTGGCCGATCTCCTCGGCGCGCCCTGCCCGGAGGTCGCGCGCCATGCGCAGGGGCCGCAGCATGGCGCCTTCTGGATTGGCGCCGAGAGCTGGATGATCGAGGCGCCCTTCGATCCGGCCCGCGACCTCGCGCTCGCTCTGCGCACAGTGCTTGGCGCAAGGGCGAGCGTGACCGAGCAGACCGATGCCTGGGTGCGCTTTGACCTGAGCGCGCCAGACCTTGCGCCTCTGCTGGAGCGGCTGAGCAATCTAGACCATGCGGGCATGGCACCCGGAACTGCCCGACGTACTGTAATCGATCACATGGGGTGCTACCTGCTCCGTCACGCTGGGCATGCGACGATTTACGCGCCGCGCTCGACCGCGCGAAGTCTGCATCACGCGATAGTCACTGCCGCACGGTCGCAACAATCAGGCCGCGCGCCGCGCGCCTGAGACTTGGCATGGGGCGTGATCCTGCAGACCACGGGCCGCGCGTACCGCGCCCTGCTGACCTCAGATGTCGAGCGTGTGATCACGCTCCCAGCGGCTGAAATGCGACACGAAAGAGTTCCACTCTTCGCGCTTAAGCTTCAGGAAGGCGCTTGCAAACTCCGCGCCCATCATCGCCACCAGTTCCTCATCGGCCTCGAAGGCGCGCAGCGCGTCAAGCAGATTGAGGGGTAGCTTTGGCGCATCCTCGACCTTGTGGCCCTCGGCATACATGTCGATATCCCAGCGTTTGCCAGGATCGGCCTTGCTGCGGATGCCACTGAGCCCGGCAGCGATCACCACGGCCTGCAAAAGATAGGGGTTTGCCGCCCCGTCGGGCAGTCGCAGTTCGAACCGCCCCGGGCCCGGCACCCGGACCATATGCGTGCGGTTGTTTCCCGTCCACGTGACCGAGTTCGGGGCCCATGTCGCCCCGGAGAGAGTGCGCGGCGCGTTGATGCGCTTGTAGCTGTTCACGGTAGGATTGGTCAGCGCCGCCATCGCTGTGGCATGTTTCATGATCCCGCCGAGGAAATGCGCCCCCTGCTCCGAGAGACCCAGATCGGCCGTCGGCCCGGTGCCGTTTTCGGTTGCAAAGGCGTTCCGGCCCTGACCCCTTCCCGGCGCATCCCAGACCGAGACATGTACATGGCAGCCATTCCCCGTGAGCCCCTTGATCGGCTTGGGCATGAAGGTCGCGCGCAGGCCGTGCTTTTCCGCCACCGACTTGATCATGAACTTGAAGAAGCTGTGCTTGTCCGCAGTGGCGAGCGCATCGTCGAAGTCCCAGTTCATCTCGAACTGGCCATTCGCGTCCTCATGGTCGTTCTGGTAGGGTCCCCAGCCCAGATCGAGCATGTAATCGCAGACCTCGCGCACCACATCGTAGCGGCGCATGATCGCCTGTTGATCGTAGCAGGGTTTTTCGGCGGTATCCATCGGGTCCGAGATCTGCGCGCCATCTGGGGTGAGCAGGAAGAACTCGGCCTCGACCCCGGTCTTGACATGCAGCCCTTCGCTCGCGGCCTCTGCGATCTGACTATGGAGGACATTACGCGGCGCTTGGGCGACGGGCTGGGCTTCCATCATGCAATCGGCAGCGACCCAGGCAACCTCTGGCTTCCACGGGATCTGGATCACGGATGCAGGGTCCGGCACGGCGAGCATGTCGGGGTGGGCGGGTGTGAGGTCGAGCCAGGTCGCGAAACCCGCAAAGCCCGCGCCGTCTTGCTGCATCTCGGCGATGGCCTGCGTGGGGACGAGTTTCGCGCGCTGCCCACCGAAGAGGTCCGTGAATGAGATCATGAAATACTTGATGCCGTGCTCGGCCGCGAAACTCGCCAGATCCTGTGTCATCATCCTGTCCCTGTTAATCACGTCTTTGTTGCAGGCGCAGCACCGAGCGCGGCCCGGCGCGTGGCAGCGTCGCTAGAAGCCTGCCCCCGGCTTGCCCGGAAACCAGTCCGTTCCCGCAAGCGGCACCTGCGCCATCGCGGCGGCTTCCATCGTCAGGGCGCAGAGATCCTCGGGTTCCAGATTGTGCAGATGATTGTGGCCACAGGCGCGCGAGATGGTCTGCGCCTCGAGCGTCATGACCTTGAGGTAGTTGCGCAAGCGCCGCCCCGCCTCGACCGGGTCGAGCCGTGCCGCGAGGTCGGGGTCCTGCGTGGTGATGCCGGCTGGATCGCGCCCTTCATGCCAGTCGTCATAGGCGCCGGCTGTGCTGCCCAGCGCCTGATAGTCGGCCTCGTATTTCGGGTCATTGTCACCAATTGCGATCATCGCAGCCGTCCCGATAGAGACCGCATCCGCGCCCAGTGCGAGCGCCTTGGCGACATCGGCGCCCGTCCGGATGCCGCCGGAGACCACAAGCTGCACCTCTCGGTGCAGGCCCAGATCCTGAAGCGCGCGCACCGCCGGGCGGATGCAGGCGAGCGTGGGCAGCCCCACATGTTCGATGAACACATCCTGCGTGGCGGCTGTTCCGCCCTGCATCCCGTCGAGCACCACCACATCCGCGCCGGCCTTCACCGCAAGCGCGACATCGTAATATGGCCGCGTTCCGCCGATCTTGACATAGATCGGCACCCGCCAGCCAGTGATCTCGCGCAGCTCCATGATCTTGATTTCCAGATCGTCGGGGCCCGTCCAGTCCGGGTGGCGACAGGCCGAGCGCTGGTCGATCCCCTTGGGCAGGGTGCGCATCTCGGCTACGCGGTCAGAGATCTTCTGGCCGAGCAGCATGCCGCCTCCGCCGGGTTTCGCGCCTTGCCCCACCACCACCTCGATCGCGTCCGCGCGGCGCAGATCGTCGGGGTTCATCCCGTAGCGCGAGGGCAGGTATTGATAGACGAGCTTCGAGGAATGGACCCGCTCTTCTTGGGTCATGCCGCCATCGCCTGTGGTGGTCGAGGTGCCCGCGCCCGAGGCGCCGCGCCCCAGCGCCTCTTTCGCCTGTGCGGAAAGCGCGCCGAAACTCATCCCGGCGATCGTGATGGGAATGTCGAGCTCGACAGGGTTTTTCGCAAAGCGCGTGCCCAGCGTCACATTTGTGTCGCAGCGCTCGCGGTAGCCTTCCAGCGGGTAGCGGCTGACCGAGGCGCCCAGAAACAGCAGATCGTCGAAATGCGGCACGCGCCGCTTCGCGCCACCGCCGCGGATGTCATAGATCCCGGTCGCCGCCGCACGCCGGATCTCGGCGTTGATTTCGGGCGTGAAGGTGGCCGACATGCGCGGCACGGTCCGGGGTGGGGTGGGGTCGGTCATGGCTCTGCCCCTTCAATAGGCCGCGGCATTGTCGATGTCGAAATTATAAAGCTTCCGGGCTGATCCATAGCGGCGAAATTCCTCTGGCCGCGCATCAATCCCGGAGCGCCCCAGCAGATCGCGCAAGATGTCGAGATGTTCGGCACGCATCTCCTTCTCGATGCAATCGGCGCCGAGGCTCTTGACCGCGCCGCGTACGAACAGCCGCGCCTCATAGAGCGAATCGCCCAGCGCCTCGCCTGCATCGCCGCAGACGACCAGATTTCCAGCCTGTCCCATGAACGCTGACATATGCCCGATATTGCCCTGCACCACGATGTCGATCCCTTTCATCGAGATTCCACAGCGCGACGCAGCGTTGCCCTTGACGACCAGCAATCCCCCGCGCCCGGTGGCGCCGGCATACTGGCTTGCATCGCCCTCGATGATCACTGTGCCGGACATCATGTTCTC
>SLKB01000367.1 GCA_007134805.1 Paracoccaceae bacterium | reverse complement strand
TCACATCGACCGAGGGGCGCTGCGTGGCCATGATCAGATGAATGCCCGACGCCCGCGCCATCTGCGCGAGCCGCTGGATGCAGGCCTCGATCTCCTTTCCGGCGACCATCATCAGATCCGCCATCTCATCGACGATCACGACGATGAAGGGAAGAAGCTCGGGCGCGAATTCCTCGGTCTCAAAGACCGGATCGCCAGTCTCGTCATCGAAACCCGTCTGAATCGTGCGCTTGAACATCTCACCCCTGGCCAAGGCTTCGCGCACGCGGCCATTGTAGCCTTCGATATTGCGCACACCCATCTTGGACATCTTGCGGTAGCGCTCTTCCATCTCACCCACGACCCATTTCAGCGCAACGACCGCCTTCTTGGGGTCGGTCACGACAGGCGAGAGCAGATGCGGGATCCCGTCATAGACCGACAGCTCCAGCATCTTTGGGTCGATCATGATCATGCGGCATTCCTCGGGCGGCAGACGGTAGAGCAGCGACAGGATCATGGTGTTGATCGCCACCGACTTGCCCGAACCCGTGGTGCCCGCGATCAGCAGATGCGGCATCTTCGCGAGGTTCGCGACTACGGGCTCACCATCGATCGCCTTGCCAAGCGCAAGCGGCAGGCGCATGTTGGCGTCGCCGTAATCGCGCGCGGACAGGATCTCGCGCAGGACCACCTTCTCGCGATGGGCATTGGGCAGTTCGATCCCGATGATCGAGCGCCCCGGCACGGTCGAGACCCGCGCCGAGAGCGCCGACATCGACCGCGCGATGTCATCGGCAAGCCCGATCACACGACTCGCTTTCAACCCGGGCGCGGGTTCCAGCTCGTATTGCGTGACCACCGGGCCCGGGCGCACGCTCACGATCTCGCCGCGCACGCCATAATCATCGAGCACATTTTCCAGCATGCGCGCGTTTTCCTCGAGCGCCTCGTCGCTGAGCGTGAACCGCTGCACCTCGCGCGGGTTTTCCAGCAACGCGAGCGGCGGCAACTCGAAACTTGGCAGCGCCTCATCGAATTGCAGGCCAGGCTCTGCCTCGGCGCGGGCGCGGCGCGAGGGTTGCGGGCTCGGCGCGGGGCCCGACTGAATGCGCCGCTGCAGCACATGGCCACTGCGTGCTGGCGCCTCTGGCGCGCGCAAGGGCGCGGCCTCGAAAGCCCCTGCCTCGGGGTCGGACTCAGGCAGGGGGGCAGTGGGCATCGGGACGGCCGCCCGCATCCAGTCGGGCATCGGCACGGGCGTCATGCCCGGCGCGGCCTGGGGCACTGAGAGTTGCGCGCTCAGCGACGCGGTCTCCAGCTCCTGCTCAGCGACAGGGGGCGCGGCCAGGCGCGCGCTCAGCAGTGGCTCGCTGCCGGGGCGCAGATCGCGGTTGAACTGGATCACCCGCCGCGTGCTCTTGCGGTTGCGCAGCACGTCCATGATGCGCGAGCGAATGCGCGCCTCTTCCGCGGGTGGCGTGTCAAGCACGGCCTCGCTCAGGCGCGGCTCGACAAGTTCGAGCTCGGGCGGGCGCATCGACATGGCCTTGAGCCGGCCCAGAAGACCCGAAGGCGCAGGCTCGTCGACAACAGGGGCCTCAGGGGCGTCGAACCTGTCATCTTCCACAAGATTCGGGTCGTCGAACATCTCGGGTTCGCTGGCCCGAATTACGGGTGGGTTGCGGCGCTGGGGGCGCGGCGCGGCTGCGCGCGGCTGCGGCGGGGCGGCGCGGCGCTCGGCCAGATGCGCACCGGCGCGGCGCGCCTGCCCCATCGCAAGGCCAAGCGCGCTCTGCAACAGCCAGACGAGCCCCGCATAGGCCAGCACCACTCCGGCGAGCAGGAATTTCAGCCCGCGCAAGACCTCCAGCCGCGAGAGGCCCATCACAAGCGCCCAGACCCAGAGCGAAGCGCCCAGCATCAGCACGGCCATCACCTGCACCCCGGTCGCCGCGCTCATCGGCAGCGCGTTCACCAGCGCGCCCAGCACCGTGTCCCCGAACACACCGCCCAGACCATAAGGCAGATCCCAGCCCCGGCCCGGCACCAGCGTCGCGCACCAGACGGCCGCAAGCGCCAGCGCGATAGGCAGGAAGATCCCGCGCCCGAACGCCTGCTCATGCCCGCGCGCCAGCACCAGCCGGACCCCCCAACCCGCTGCGAAAAGCGCAAGCCCCCAGCTTGCAAGGCCGATGATCACCATGAGGGGGGCCGCGATCGCCGCCCCTGCCCGGCCCAGCGCATTCTGCACCGGCATGTCGCTCGCGGCCATCCAGCCGGGGTCCTCCGGCGCGTAGGTGCCCAGCATCGCGGCCACCAGCCCGCCCAGCCCGATCAGCGCCAGCCCCAGCATCTCGCGCCCGCGCTTTTGCAAGAGCGCCTGCAGATGCGTGTCGATCAGCGGATCGCGAGAGCGGGTATTGTAGGATGCCATGATTGCTGCCTCACTTACCGATAAAGACTGTCGCAGAGCCGCGTCAGCGCCTGCTCGAAAGGGTCGATCTGCGCCACCATCGCTACCCGGATGAAGCGCGTACCCGGGTTCGCGCCCTCCACCTCGCGCGAGAGATAGGCGCCCGGCAACACGCGAATGCCAGCCTCGCGCCACAGATGCAGTGCGGCCTCCTCGCCATCCTTGAACCGCTCGGGCACCGGAAGCCACAGGAAAAAGCCGGCTTGCGGCGGGGTGTAGCCGGGCACATCCGCCAGGACACGGTCGGCGAGTGCATATTTCTGTTGGTAGCGCGCGCGGCTTGCGGCAACATGTTCCTCATCGCCCCAGGCGGCGGCGGCGACATGCTGCAGCGGCTCGGGCAGCGGCGCGCCCGCATAGGCGCGCAACTGGCGGATGCGGCGGATGCACTCCACCCCGCCCGCGACAAAGCCCGACCGCAGCCCCGGCAGGTTCGAGCGTTTCGAGAGCGAGTGAAAGCTCAGCACGCGCTCGGGGTCCGCACCCATCTCCTGCGCGACCTGAAGGATGCCGGGTGGGGGCGTGTCGCGGTAGATCTCGGAATAGCACTCATCGGCGAAGATGCGGAAATCATGGCTCTCGGCAAGCGCGATCAGATCACGCCAGTAGGTGGCATCGGCCACAGCCCCCTGCGGGTTCGC
>SLKB01000320.1 GCA_007134805.1 Paracoccaceae bacterium | reverse complement strand
CGCTATGTCGCTGACCGCACCGCGATCATGTATCTGGGCGAGATCGTCGA
The DNA here is from genome assembly GCA_007134805.1 of Paracoccaceae bacterium. Lineage (GTDB taxonomy): Bacteria > Pseudomonadota > Alphaproteobacteria > Rhodobacterales > Rhodobacteraceae > Roseinatronobacter. The sequence continues at coordinate 3,046 of SLKB01000320.1, read as the reverse complement.
GGTCGGGCCGACCGAGAAGGTGATCGCCGAGCGGCGCCACCCCTATACGCAGCTATTGCTCGACGCCTCGCCCGAGCCGGATCCGAATGTCCGAAAACCCCCGCTGGAATCGGCGGGCGAGATTCCCTCGGCGGTCGACCTGCCCAATGGCTGTCGCTTCCACAACCGCTGTCCCGTGGCCACTGTCACCTGCGGCTGGGAAGGGCGCGACGTGATCGCGGCGCTGGCCGAGTGGGAGTTGCGGGAAAAGCCGCGCGACGCGCTGGGCACTCCGGAGCGTGACGGGCTCGATCTGCGTATCCCCGCGCCGAAAGGGACCGCCGCCGCGCGTGACCAGCTTGTGGCGGTCATGGGAGCGCGCCCCGCCTCGCTGCTTGAGGCCGCGCAGATCGAGGAGGACGACGCGGCCTTGCGCGTGCGTTTCACGCGCCAGCTCGGGCCCAGACGGCGCAGGATCGACGCGGGGCACGAGGTCGCCTGCGTGCTCTACCCCGAATGACTGCTCAGTGATCGCGCAGTGCGGCCTCGATGCGCAGGAATTCCGAGATATTCTCCATGTCGATCAGCCCGACCAGTTCGCCCCGCCGCAGGATGCAGATGAGCCGCACATCCTCTCCCTGCTGGAGCGCCTCGAGGAGTTCGAAGAGATCGGCATCGGTTTCGGCCGTGGTCGCCGCGGACATGATCTCGGAAATCCGCCCGTGCAGGCCATGATCGCGCAAACCGCGCAGGATCGCGGTCTGGTTCGCGACGCCCACCACGCGGCGCCCGTCGAGCACGGGAAAATCCTTCTGCGTGCCCGCCAGTGTCAGATCGACCGCGCGCGACAGCGGCTCCCAGGGCGCAAGCGTGTGGAACTCGGTGATCATCGCGCGCGCGACAGGCTTGCGGTGCAGTTGGGTTTCAACCTCGGACGCGCCGGCCTCTGACGCGGCACCGATCCAGATGAAGACCGCGATCAGGATCAGAAGCGGATTGCCCAGCAACCCCACAAGCCCGAAGAAGATCGCCACGGTCTGCCCGATCCGCGCGGCAAGTTGCGTCGCCCGCAGCCGACCCATGCGAAAACTCAGCACTGCGCGCAAGACCCGGCCCCCATCCATCGGAAAGGCCGGGATCATGTTGAAGACCGCCAGGAAGATGTTCGCGACAAACACGCTTTGCAGGAAATTCGCCGGCATCAGCATGGGCGCGTCCATGTCCGGGGGCGACCAGCCCCCGGACAGGGTCAAAACGACAAGGAGCCCGAAGGCAATCGCGACATTGACCGCCGGCCCCATCAAGGCGACGACGATTTCCTGTCGCGGATCTTTCGGCATCCGCTCGAGCGCGGCCAGCCCTCCGATCGGCAGGAGCGTGATGTAGCGCGTGCCGATCCCGTAGCGGCGCGCCGTCAGCGCGTGGCCGTATTCGTGCAGGATCACGCACAGGAACAGAACGGCGATGAAGGTCATTCCGAAAAGGACGCCCTCGACCGTGCCGGTCTGCATCCAGTAGATGAAGCCCACCCAGATAAAGAGCAGCGGGAAGGTCGCGTGCATGTAGAGATCTATGCCCGCGAAGCGACCGATTTTCGCGGACCAGCCTGTCCACCGCATTGCGCCCTCCATATGCTTGCTGCGCCTTTGTCAGGTGGCGCCTGTCTGGCCGCGTTCAAGGGGTCAGCGTCCGACCGCATAGGCCTGCATCAACCGCGGCGACGCCCCGGCGCGCAACATGCCGGTGTGGTCGCGCGCGGCGGCGGTGAGCCGGCCGACGGTCATGGCGGGCACGACCTGAACGTCATGACCGACAGCGCGCAGATCGGCGATGACCTTTGGGCCAAAGCTCGCTTCGACCACGATCTCGCCGGGTTTGCGCGAGCGCGGATAGAAACTCGCCGGGGCATGCGTGCTGTGAAACAGCGGCGCATCAAGCGCCTCTTGCAGCCCCATGCCGAAAGCCGCGTGGTAGAGGAAGAAGATGAGCTGCCACTGGTCCTGCTGATCACCGCCGGGCGTGCCGAAGACCATGCGCGGGCGGCCATCATGCAGCGCGAAGCTGGGCGAGAGCGTGGTGCGCGGGCGCTTGCCGGGCGCGAGCGAGCCGGGCAAGCCCGCGTCGAGCCAGAACATCTGCGCACGCGTGTTCAGGCAGAAGCCGAGATCGCCAAGGGCGGGTGAGCTTTGCAACCACCCGCCGGAAGGGGTGACGGCGACCATGTTGCCGTCAGAATCGATCACATCAAGATGGACCGTATCGCCCCGCCTGCGCGCCAGATGAGCCATGGTCGGCTCATAGACAGCCCCTTGCGTGCTGCTGAGCCGGTCGATCGCCTTCAGCATCCGCGCGCGCTGATCCTCATACCCCGCCACATGCCCGGGGCGCAGATCAAGGCTCGCCTGTGGACCGATCAAGGCCCGGCGCGCGGCCGTGTAATCCTCGCAGAGCAACTTTGGCAGGGGCACATCAACGAAATCGGGATCGCCCAGATAGATCTCACGGTCGGCCTGGGCGAGCTTCATCGCCTCGGTCACGCGGTGGATGAACTCGGCCCCACTCGGGTCAAGCGCGCCGATCTCAGGACCCCCCAGCAGGGCGAGCGACTGCAACAGCACGGGCCCCTGGGTCCAAGGGCCGCATTTCGCAAGCCGCCAGGCGTCGAATTCGCCCCAGACAGGGGCTTCGATCCGCGCGCTGTAGCCAGCCATGTCCGAGGCAGTGAGAAGCGCGCGCTGGGACCGGCCTTCGCTGTCCGGCAGGGTCTGGGTGTCGAGCCAGGTTGCCATCTGCTCGGCGACAAAGCCGCGATAGAAGGCATCCCGCGCAGCCTCGATCTGGGCATCGCGGCCGGCATGCGCCTCGGCCTCAGTCAGTATGCGGGAATAGCTGCGCGCCAGATCGGGGTTGCGCAGCCGCGCACCGGGCGCTGGCGGGCGTCCATCCGGCAGCCAGAGTCGGTGTGAACTCGACCAGTTCTGCGCGAAGAAGTCACCGAGCCCTGCAATGGTCGCTGCAACCCGCGGCAGGCAGGGGTGGCCCGCGCTGGCGTAATGAATCGCAGGCT
>SLKB01000372.1 GCA_007134805.1 Paracoccaceae bacterium | reverse complement strand
GCGGCCGGGCCGGGCGGCGCAAGGGCAGGCCCTGCGGCCTGCCCCGCGATCTCAGCGGTATTACCAGCCCTTGGTGCTTCTGGGTTCGACCATGATCGGGGCCGAGACCGGCTGGTGCACGACAGGTTCCGGGGCGCGCTGCGGAAAGCAGAGCGCCGGGAGGAACGACAGAAGGAATGCGCCAACCAACGCGAGTTTAGCCATGATAGTCTCCTGCTCGATTTGCCTCGATGCGCTTTTTTTGGGCCGCGCACCGATTGGTTCTGATGAACACGCCACGCAAGCGCGGCATGCGCGCCGACATTACCGTGTCTGCACGAATCTGACCACGAAAATAAAACCATCCCGGGCAGTTGTGGCGCAGTTGCATCAAGGGCGCGCGGCCAGTGCAAAGGCAAGCGGAGTGCGGCGTCAGTCATGGTAGAGATCCAGATCGAGCGTGCAGCCATCCATGGTGAAGAGGAAGCCCTCGAAGAATTGCGTGGCCTCGGCGTCGATCTCGCCGAAGGGGATCTCGCGGTCCATCATGGTGACGATCGCGCCCTCCCAGCCCTCGTCGCGCGGGTCGGTGCCGGGGGCGAAGAGCCGGCGGATCTGCGTCTCGCAAAGCCAGGTCATGTCGGTGAGCACGCGTTCGGGATCGGCGGAATAGAGGCTTGCAGGCTCGCGCAGGCGGGGCACCAGATAGCGGATGCGGATGGCGGCGGCATCCTCGTCCCAGATGCGGTCGATTTCATGCACCACGACGCCCGAGGGCAGCGTGATCGCATCCGCCCCCGCCGCGCCCGCGCCGAGACCGGGCGCGAGCAGCGCGCTCATTGCACAGGCCCGCCAGCCGCAGGTCATGACCAGATCACTCCGAAGCCCGCCCCCAGCCCGGCGAGGCCGCCGAGCCAGTAGGCGGGCGTGTAGTGCCAGCGCGACAGCCTGATCCGCCGGATCAGGCCGGCTTCGGTAAAACCCTCGCGCAGGCCGAAAGCGGCGACCAGCCCGCGCCCGACAAGCGCGGGGTTGTCGTCCTCGAACCGGGCGGCGGCCATCCAGTAGGTCGCATAGTTGAGCAGATAGACCTGCCACATGCAGCAATAGACGAAACAGAGCACGGCGAGCGAGGCAAGCGCGCGCACCCCCTCCCCCGCCCCGGCGATCGTACCGAGCTGGGTGAGCAGGAGCGCAAGCGGCGCGCCCGCCGCCGCGAGCGCGAGCCGCTCGCTTTCGAGCAGCCGGTCGGCCGCGAAGCCGCGCGCATCCGGGTGGCCGGGGGGCGGGGTCACAGCGGAATGTTGTCGTGCTTCTTCCACGGGACCGTCTGTTTCTTGTTGCGCAGCGCGGCAAAGGCGCGGGCCACGCGCTTGCGGGTCGAGTGCGGCATGATCACTTCGTCGATGAAGCCCTTCTCGGCGGCGACAAAGGGGTTGGCGAAGCGGTCCTCGTATTCCTTGGTGCGCGCGGCGGTCTTCTCGACATCGCCGAGTTCCGAGCGGTAGAGGATCTCGACCGCGCCCTTCGCGCCCATCACCGCGACCTCGGCCGTGGGCCACGCATAGTTGAAATCGGCGCGCAGATGCTTGGAGGCCATGACCACATAGGCCCCGCCATAGGCCTTGCGGGTGATCACGGTCACTTTTGGCACGGTCGCCTCGCCATAGGCGTAGAGCAGCTTCGCGCCATGCTTGATCACGCCGCCATATTCCTGGCTGGTGCCCGGCAGGAAGCCCGGCACATCGACGAAGGTCAGGATCGGGATCTCGAACGCGTCGCAGAAGCGCACGAAGCGCGCGGCCTTGCGGCTGGAATCGATATCGAGGCAGCCGGCGAGCACCATCGGCTGGTTGGCCACCACCCCCACGCTGCGCCCTTCGAGCCGGATGAAGCCGGTGATGATGTTCTTGGCGAATTCGGCCTGGATCTCGTAGAAATCGCCCTCGTCCGCGACCTTGAGGATCAGCTCCTTCATGTCATAGGGGGCGTTGGGGTTGTCGGGCACCAGCGTGTCGAGGCTGGGCTCGAGCCGGGCGGGATCGTCGAAGAAGGGGCGCTTGGGCGGCGCCTCGCGGTTGTTGAGCGGCAGGAAATCGACGAGCCGTCGCACCTCGATCATCGCCTCGACATCATTCTCGAAGGCAGCATCGGCGACCGAGGATTTGCGGGTATGGGTGACCGCGCCGCCCAGATCCTCGGCCGAGACGACCTCATTGGTGACAGTCTTGACCACATCGGGGCCGGTCACGAACATGTAGCTCGTATCCTTCACCATGAAGATGAAATCGGTCATCGCGGGCGAATAGACCGCTCCCCCCGCGCAGGGCCCCATGATCACGCTGATCTGCGGCACCACGCCCGAGGCAGTGATGTTGCGGTGGAAGACCTCGCCATAGGCGGCGAGGCTTGCGACCCCTTCCTGGATCCGCGCGCCGCCCGAATCGTTGAGCCCGATCACCGGCGCGCCGTTCTGGATCGCCATGTCCATGATCTTGCAGATCTTGGCGGCATGGGTTTCCGAGACCGACCCGCCCATGACCGTGAAATCCTGGCTGAACACATAGACCTGCCGGCCATTGATGGTGCCCCAGCCCGTGACCACCCCGTCGCCATAGGGCTTGTCCTTCTGCATGTCGAAATCGACGCAGCGATGGGTCACGAAGGTGTCGTATTCCTCGAAGCTGCCCTCGTCGAGCAGCAGCTCCAGCCGTTCGCGCGCGGTGAGCTTGCCGCGGCCATGCTGCGCGTCGATGCGCCGCTGGCCGCCGCCCAGCCGCGCGATCTGGCGCCGCCCGTCGAGCTGCTGCAGGATATCCTTCATGCGCCCCTCCCTGAGGTCCGTGCTGTGGTTCGCGCGACCATAATTCCCGGCAGCGCGGCTGAAAAGCGGAATTCGGAAAATTTGCAAATCTTATGCCGGATCGGTCGGCTAATTTGCAAATCCGCGACGATGGCCGCGCGCCCGCTTGCCGGGCTTGAAAGCGCGCGCTCTTGCGCTTTCTTTTCACATGTGTAACTTCAGATCATTCCACCCCGCAAGGTTGTCTTGTCCGATGTCCATGGCCCCTGCCATCGCCCCGGTCCGGTTTCTGGATCCGACCACCCCGCCGCATGTCTCGACGCTTGTGGCGCAGGCCTCGATCGCGGCGCTGGCGATGAATGTCTTCCTGCCCTCGCTGCCCTCGATGACCGCCTATTTCGATACCGATTATGCCGTGATGCAGCTTTCGGTGTCGCTGTATCTGGCCGTGAACGCCGTGTTGCAGGTCTTCATCGGCGCGATTTCGGACCGGTTCGGCCGCCGGCCGGTGATGCTGGCATCGCTCGCGATCTTCGTGGTGGCGACGGTCGGCACCCTGCTCGCCACGAGCGCGGGCGTGTTCCTGATCTTCCGGATGATGCAGGCCGTGGTCGTCTCGGCGATCGTGCTGAGCCGCGCGTCGATCCGCGATGTGCTCGATGAGGCGCAGGCGGCCTCGCGCATCGGCTATGTGACGATGGGCATGGCGATCGTGCCGATGATCGCGCCCGCGATCGGGGGCGCACTTGACGAGGTGTTCGGCTGGCGCGGCAGTTTCGGGCTGATGCTGATCGCCGGGATCGCAGTGCTGATCCTGAGCTGGAAGGACATGGGCGAGACCAAGCATGACCGCGGCGGCAGCCTGCGCGCCCTGCTCGAGGAATTGCCCGAACTGATGCGCGCGCGCCGCTTCTGGGGGTATTGCGCGACCGCGACGCTCGCGTCGGGGGCGTTCTTTGCCTATCTGGGCGGCGTGCCCTTCGTGGGCAGCCAGGTCTTTGGCCTTTCGCCCTCGCAACTGGGGCTCTTTTTCGGCGCGCCGGCGCTGGGCTATGCAACCGGCAACTTCCTGTCGGGGCGCTATGCGGGGCGGATCGGGGTCGACCGGATGATCCTGCTGGGCTGTTTCGTGGGCTTCGGGGGGATGGTGCTGCTTCTGGGCTTTCATCTCGCGGGGATGCTGAGCGCGGGGATCTTCTTTGGCTGCTTCATCTTCACGGGGCTGGGCAATGGGATGCTGCTGCCCTCGGCCACATCGGGCATGATGTCGGTGCGCCCGCATCTGGCGGGGTCGGCAAGCGGGATCGGCGGGGCGATCATGATCGGCGGGGGGGCGGCGCTTTCGGCGATGGCGGGCGCGCTTCTGAGCGTCGAGAGCGGGGCCGCGCCGCTGATCTGGATAATGGTGATCACCACGGGGCTTGCGATCCTGCCGCTTTTCTACGTGCTGCACCGCCGGCGGCAATTGGGCGCTTGACCGCGCGCGCGGGCTTTGCAAACTCTGGACTTCGGTTTGCAACCCAAGCAGGAGTGCCGCATGGCGCCGCAGAAACTCTATGCCGGGGCGAAGCTGCGCGAGATCCGCAGCGCGCTCGGCCTGACGCAGAAGGAATTCGCGGCCCGCGTGGGGGTATCGCTGCCGTATCTCAACCAGATGGAGAACAACAACCGCCCGCTGTCGACGTCGGTGGTGCTCGCGCTCGCGCGCGAATTCGGACTGGATGTCACCGAATTGTCGGCCGGCGACAGCGAGCGGCTGGTGTCGGATTTGCGCGAGGCCTTTGCCGACCCGCTTTTCGCGGCCACCAGCCCGGCGCTGCCCGACCTGCGGCTGGTGGGCGCCAATGCGCCCGGCTTCGCGCGCGCCTTTCTGGATCTGCACCGCGCCTATCGGCAGGCGCAGGAACAGCTTGCCTCGCTCGACGAGGTTCTGGGCCGCGATGACACGGTGCTGCGGCTCTCGCCCTGGGAAGAGGTGCGCGATTTCTTCCATTATTGCGACAATTATATCGACGCGGTGGACCGCGCGGCCGAGCATTTCGCCAGCCGCGACGGCGATATCTTCCGGCTGGCGACCGAGGCGCTGGCGCGGCGCAAGATCACCGTGCGGCTGCGCGCGGGGGCCGCATTGCGGCATCTCGACAGCGCGAGCGGCACGCTGGAGTTGTCCGCGCGCGCGGCGCGGCCGACGCAGGTGTTCCAGCTTCTGCATCAGGTGGCGCTGATCACGCAGAAGGATCTGCTCGATGCGACGCTCGATCTGGCGCGCTTCCAGTCCGAGGCGGCCCGCGCCATCGCCAAGATCGGGCTCGCGAATTACTTCGCGGGCGCGGCGATGCTGCCCTATCGGCGCTTCCTGCGGGCCGCGCAGACCACGCGGCATGATATCGAGACGCTGGCCGAGGAATTCGGCGCCTCGCTCGAACAGGTGGCGCACCGGCTCTCGACCCTGCAGCGCCCCGGCGCGAAGGGGGTGCCCTTCTTCTTCGTGCGCATCGATCAGGCGGGCACGATCACCAAGCGCCATTCGGCCACGCGGCTGCAATTCGCGCGCTTCGGGGGCGCGTGCCCCTTGTGGAATGTGCACCGGGCGTTCGAGACGCCGGGCCGCTTCCTGCGCCAGCTGGCCGAGACGCCCGACGGGATGCGCTATTTCAGCCTGTCGCTTGCCATCACCAAGGGGGGCGGCGCGTTTCATGCGCCCGTGCAGCGCTATGCGATCGGGCTGGGCTGCGAGATCGCCCATGCCGGCGCGCTGGTCTATGCCGACGGGATGGATCTGGGGCGCGAGGCGGCGTTCGATCCGATCGGCATTTCCTGCCGGATCTGCGAGCGCGACAATTGCCACCAGCGCTCGGTCCCGCCGCTGGAGCGGCAGTTGAAGGTCGATCACGACCACCGGCAGTTGCTGCCCTATGTCATCGGCTAGTTGAACTCCTCATCCGGGTCAACGCCCCAGAGATGCCGCCGTTCGATCCAGCCGCGCGTGCGCGCCACCTCAACCCGGCACCACGCGCCCGCGCATTCGCGCAGGCCCGTGATCACGCCGCGCTCCAGCAGGGCGGCCTCGAGCGCGGAGGTGTCGGGGCGGGTATAGACCGGCGCCATGTCGGTCTCGACAATCGCGGTGCGCACCCCCGAAAGCAGCGCGTAATGCATCCACCCCCCCTGCCCGTCGGCATCCTCGACCCGGCGCCAGTGCTCGAACTCGGCAGTGACCCGCAGCGGCAGGTCTCGGCGGCGGTAGACCCAGTCGATGCGGTGGCTCTGGTCGGGGCCACGGCGTGCGTTGCCCTCGCTTGCCTTGAGTGAGACATAGCGCGGCAAGGGCAGGTTCGTGACCGGGCCGCGGTCGCTCGCCTGCGCGAGGGCGGGGCCAGCGGCGAGGATGGCCGCGCAGAGCGCCCCGAGAAGCGTGCGTTTCTTCATGATTTGACTGTCACGGTTTTGCCCGTGATCCCTGACTGCTCATTTCTGCCTGACTTGCGCGATGATCCTGCGACTGCGCTTGTAGATCGCGCGAAGTGCTGTCAGTTTGCCAGAAAGTTTCAGCCATGCAAGAGGTCAGTCGCCGTCATGCCCAACCAGAGCCTGAGTGTGATCGTCACACGACGCCTGCCTGATGTCGTCGAAACGCGGCTCAAGGAATTGTTCGATGTGCAGCTGCGCGAGGAGGACACGCCGATGACGCGTGACGAGCTGGCCCAGGCTGTGCGGCGCGCCGATGTGCTGGTGCCCACGATCACCGACCAGATCGACCAGACCTTGCTCGCGCAGGCCGGGGACCGGTTGAAACTGCTCGCCAATTACGGCGCGGGCGTCGATCATATTGATGTGCAATCGGCCCGCCAGCGGGGCATCCTGGTGTCGAACACGCCCGGCGTGGTGACCGAGGATACCGCCGACATGACGCTTGCGCTGATGCTCTCGGTGACGCGCAGGATCCCGCAGGGCCTGGCCGAGATGCAGGCCGATACCTGGCGTGGCTGGTCGCCGATGGCGCATCTGGGCTCGCGCATCGGGGGCAAGCGGCTTGGCATCCTCGGGATGGGGCGGATCGGGCAGGCAGTCGCGCGGCGCGCGCAGGCCTTCGGGATGCAGATCCATTACCACAACCGCCGCCGGTTGCGCCCCGAGGTCGAGCAGAAGTTCGAGGCGACATGGTGGGAGAGCCTCGATCAGATGGTCGCGCGGATGGATGTGATCTCGGTAAATTGCCCGCACACGCCCTCGACCTTCCATCTGCTCAACGCGCGGCGGCTGAAGCTTTTGAAACCCACAGCGGTGATCATCAACACCTCGCGCGGGGAGGTGATCGACGAGAACGCGCTCACGCGCGGACTGCGCGCGGGCGAAATCGCAGGCGCGGGGCTCGATGTGTTCGAGCGCGGCCATCAGATCAACCCGCGGCTGCGCGATCTGCCGAATGTGGTGCTGCTGCCGCATATGGGCTCGGCGACACTGGAAGGGCGGATCGAGATGGGCGAGAAGGTGATCATCAACATAAAGACCTTCGCCGATGGCCACCGCCCGCCGGATCAGGTGCTGCCGGCGATGCTTTGACGGGCTGCTGACGAACTGTTTCGAACGTGGAGGCGGACGAAAACTGTTCGCTGCGATCGCTTTGACAACCATTGTGCAGAGGGCCGCGCCCGACCCTGGGTGGGCGCTTGCCGCGTCCGGGCAAAGCGCCAGTCTCAAAAGCATGAATGTTGTCAGAGGGGTATGTGACATCGCCAAAGCGCCCTCCCGGGGGGAGGGTCGGGCGCGGCCCGGGCTTGCAGCCCGGGCAAACATGTGGCCGGCGTGGAGAGAACAATTTCCTGCGGGTCAGCAACCCGTCAGCTTTTGCGCAGCGCCTCGCGCAGGGTGCCGAAGAAGGTGGCGAGCACGAAGATCAGCGCCGCGGCGACCACGATGGACGGCCCCGAAGGCGTGTCCTGCGCCAGCGAGAGTTGCAGCCCCGCCCAGACCGACCCGCCACCGATGATGATCGCGCACAGCGCCATCGCCTCGGGCGAGCGGGCGAAATTGCGCGCGGCGGCGGCCGGGATGATCAGGAGCGCCGCGATCAGGAGCGCGCCCACGATCTTGAGCGCGACCGCCACCACCACCGCAAGCGCGACGGTCAGCACCATGCGCTCGCGCCCCGGGTCGATCCCCGAGGCATGCGCCAGATCCTCGTTCAGCGTCGCCGTGAGCAGCGCCGACCAGCGCCACAGCAAGAGCCCCAGCACCAGCCCCGAGCCGCCCGCGATCACCGCAAGATCCAGGCGCGAGACGGCCAGGATATCGCCGAAGAGATAGGCGGTCAGATCCACCCGCACATTGGGCAGGAAGGACACGGCCACGAGCCCGAAGGCGAGCGCGGAATGCGCGAGCACGCCCAGCGTCGTGTCCATCGCCCAGCCGCGCCCCGCGAGCACCGAGACCACCATGGCCATGATCAGCGCGACGAGCATGGTGCCCACGAAGATGCTGATCTGGAACCCGAGCGCGAGCGCCACGCCCAGGATCGCGGCATGCGCGGTGGCGTCGCCGAAATAGGCCATCCGCCGCCAGACGACGAAACAACCCAGCGGACCGGTCGCCAGCGACACGGCGAGGCCCGCAAGCAGTGCGCGGGTCATGAAATCGTCAAGCAGGGTCATCTTGGTGCGTCTTCTCTGCGTGGTCGTGATCGTGGTCGTGCTGATGCTGGAAGAGCGCGAGCGCGCCGCCTGTCCCGAGGCCGAAGAGCGCGCGATATTCGGGCGCGTTGCGCACGGCATGGGGCGCGCCCTCGCAGCAGATATGGCCGTTGATGCACACGACACGGTCGGACGCGCTCATCACCACATGCAGATCATGGCTGACCGCGAGCACCGCGCAGCCAAGCTCGGCGCGGACCTGCTCGATCAGCCGGTAGAAGCTTGCCACCCCCGGCTGGTCAAGCCCGGCCGTCGGTTCATCGAGCATCAGAAGATCCGGCCGGCCCATGAGCGCGCGCGCGAGCAGCACGCGCTGGAACTGCCCGCCCGAGAGCGTGCCCATATCCTGCCCCGCCACCCCCGGCACGCCGACGCGGGCAAGGGTCTCGGCGATGTCCGTGCGGGTGCGGCGCCGGGGCAGCGACAGGAAACGCGCGACCGGCAGCGGCAGGCCGGGATCGAGATGCAGCCGCTGGGGCACATAGCCGACCTGCAGCCCGCGCGCGCGGGTGATCTGGCCGTGGCTTGGACGCAGCACCCCCAGGAGTGCGCGCAAGAGCGTCGTCTTGCCCGAGCCATTGGGGCCCACGATCATCACGATCTCGCCGCGATCGATGTTGAAATCGATGTCGTGAAGGATCCGCCGCCCTCCCGCCGTGACAGCGACGCCATGCGCCGCGACAAGGCTCATCTGCGCGTCTTGCGGCGCGTGGTGGCGCATCTGCGCGCTTTTCTGCGCGACGGGCTTCATCTGCGCGCCCTCATGCGCAACGGGGTTCATGCGCGCGCCTCCTGGCAGGCGCTGCACTGGCCCACGGCCTCGATCGTCGCGCGGTCAAGGGTGAAGCCCGCGGCATCGGCGGCCTTCTGCAGCGCGGGGCCGATCTCGTCGGCGGCCGCTTCGGTCACGCTCGCGCAGGTTTCGCAGATCAGGAAGGCGGCGCGGTGGTCGTGCTGCGGATGCGCGCAGGCGGTGAAGGCATTGAGCCGGCGGATCCGGTGCGCAAGCCCGTGATCGACCAGAAAATTCAGCGCACGGTAAGCCACGGGCGGCTGCGCGCCGAAGCCATCGGCCGCGAGCCTTTCAAGCACGTCATAGGCGCCGAGCGCGCCATGGGCGTCGAGCAGGATCTCGAGCGTGCGGCGGCGCACGGGCGTCAGGCGCAGGCCGCGGGCCTTGGCCAGCGCCTCGGCCTGCGACAGGATCGCCTCCACTGATGACGCGCCGCTGTGATCGGCGCAGCAGAAGCCGGAGAGTGCAGTCTCGGTCATGATGTACCTTGCATGTTATACAGTAACAAGTTAACCCTCACCCGCGATGTTATAGTCTAACCTGGGAGAATGCCATGCGCTACTCGGTTGCTCTGGCCACTGCAATGCTCGCAAGCCCGCTTGCCGCCGCTGATCTACGTATCGTGACCGAGGCTCCGGTCACGCACTCGCTGGTCTCGATGGTGCTGGGCGATGATACGGGCGCCAGCGTGCTGCTTGATCGCGGGGGGGACCCGCACGCCTTTCAACTGCGCCCTGCTCAGGCGCGCGATGTCGCCGAGGCCGATGCGATCTTCTGGATAGGCCCCGACTTTACCCCCTGGATGACGCGGGCCATGGAGGGGGTCGAGACCGAGGCACGGATCGTGACCTTGCTGGAGGCCGACGGGCTGCATCTGCAGGACTTCTTGCACGGGCATGATCACGAGGACGCGCACGGGCACGGGGACGCGCACGGGCATGATCACGACCACGGGCATGATCATGCCGACGAGCATGGCCACGGGCACGACCATGATCATGGGCATGACCACGATCAGGAGGATGATCATGGGCGCGGCAACGATCATGATCACGGGCATGACGCGCATGATCATGACCATGGGCATGACCACGCGCACGATCATGGGCATGACCATGATCACGCGCATGACGGGCTGGACCCGCATGCCTGGCTCTATACTGATAACGCCATCGCCTGGCTCGGTGTCATCGCCGAGGAATTGTCCGCCCTCGACCCCGACAATGCCGAGACCTATGCCGCCAATGCCGCAGCCGCGCAGGAGGAGATCGCCGCATTGGCCGATGAGGTTGCCGAAATCCTGGCCCCGGCCGGCGATGCGGCCTTCGTGGTGTTCCACGATGCCTATGGCTATCTGGCGCATCAGTTCGGGCTGAACGTCGCGGGCACGATCGCGCTTGGCGATGCGGCGACGCCGGGTGCTCAGCGCCTGAGCGCGCTGCGCGACGAGTTGCGCGCGGGCGAGGTGGTCTGCATTTTCCCCGAGGTCAACCATTCCTCGCGCTATGTCGACATGCTGGTAGAGGGCACGGAAGTCCGCGTGGGCGCCGAGCTTGACCCGGCGGGTGTGACGCTCGATCCGGGTGCGGCGCTCTATCCGACGCTGATGCGCGATCTTGCGCGCGAGATCGCCGCCTGCATCGACGGCTGAGGCCCGCGCACGGGCTGGACGGGGCCGGGCCGAGAGGTTAGGTTCGGCCTTGACAGCAAAAGGGCCGACCATGCAGGAAAAACCACCGCTCGATCTGTTCCTCGCAGCCCCGCGCGGCTTTTGCGCCGGCGTGGACCGGGCCATCAAGATCGTGGAACTCGCGCTCGAGAAATACGGCGCGCCGGTCTATGTCCGCCACGAGATCGTGCATAACAAGTTCGTGGTCGACGCGCTGCGCGCCAAGGGGGCCGTGTTCGTCGAGGAGCTTGACGCCTGCCCGACCGACCGGCCCGTGATCTTCTCGGCGCATGGGGTGCCGAAATCCGTGCCGGCGGCGGCACAGGCGCGCAACATGCTTTATGTGGACGCCACCTGCCCGCTGGTCAGCAAGGTCCATATCGAGGCCGAGCGCCACCACGCGAACGGGCTGCAGATGGTGATGATCGGCCATGCCGGCCACCCCGAGACGATCGGCACCATGGGGCAATTGCCCGAGGGCGAGGTGCTGCTGGTCGAAACCGCCGAGGATGTGGCGGGGCTGGAGGTGCGCGACCCCGAAAAGCTTGCCTTCATCACCCAGACGACGCTCTCGGTCGATGACACGGCCGGGATCGTGGCGGCGCTGAAGCTGCGCTTTCCGGCGATCATCGGGCCGCACAAGGAAGACATCTGCTATGCCACGACCAACCGGCAGGAGGCCGTCAAGGCCGTCGCGCCGAAGGTCGATGCGCTGCTGGTGATCGGGGCGCCCAATTCCTCGAACTCGCAACGGCTGGTCGAGGTCGGGCGCGCGGCGGGCTGCGGCTATGCGCAACTGGTGCAGCGCGCGCATGACATCGACTGGCGCGCGCTGGACGGCGCTCGGGCAGTGGGCATCACGGCCGGCGCCTCGGCGCCTGAAGAACTGGTCGATGAGGTGATCGACGCGTTCCGCGCGCGCCATGACGTGCGGCTGCAGATCGTCGAGACCGCGCGGGAGAAGGTCGAGTTCAAGGTCCCGCGCGCGCTGCGCGAACCCGCGTGATCCCGCGTCCGGCGCTTGCCCTCGGGCTGGCGGGGCTCCTGCCCTTTC